>NZ_JBVJFA010000007.1:0-263050 GCF_055588085.1 Streptomyces sp. NPDC046303 | reverse complement strand
CTCCCCATTCTCCCTTTCTTCCCACCACCCCCCTCCGGCCTTTCTCCTCTCCCCCCCCCCCCCCGGGGGTCCGGCGCCGCGTCCGGGCGGGCCGGACGGGCCGGGCCGGGTGTCAGTGCACCGGCACCGGTTCCGGGGCTGCCGCGGCCGTGCCCTTCTTGGCGCCGAGGTGGTTGAAGGCGAGGTTGAGCAGGATCGCCACGACGCAGCCGGTGCTGATGCCCGAGTCCAGGACGACCAGGAGGTCCTTGGGGAAGGCGTGGTAGAACTCCGGCGCGGCGATCGGGATCAGGCCGATGCCCACCGAGGCGGCGACGATCAGGGCGTTCTCGCCCTTCTCCATGGCCGCACCGGCCAGGGTCTGGATGCCGCTGGCCGCGACCGAGCCGAAGAGCACGATCCCGGCGCCGCCGAGGACCGGCAGCGGGACGACCCCGATGACGGAGGCGGCCATCGGGCACAGGCCGAGCAGGATCAGGATGCCGCCGCCGGCGGCGACCACGAACCGGCTGCGCACCTTGGTCATCGCGACCAGCCCGATGTTCTGCGCGAAGGCGCTGCACATGAAGCCGTTGAACAGCGGGCTGATCGCGCTGCCGAGGGTGTCGGCGCGCAGACCGCCCTCGATGGTCTTCGCGTCCGCCGGGCGGCCGACGATCTTGCCGAGCGCCAGGATGTCGGCGGTGGACTCGGTCATGCAGACGAGCATGACGATGCACATCGAGATGATCGCGGCGACCTGGAACTGCGGGGCGCCGAAGTGGAACGGGGTCGGGAAGCCGACCACCGAGGCGTTCTTGACGGCGTCGAAGCTGGTCATGCCGAGCGGCAGGGCTATCAGGGTGCCCGCGACCAGGCCCAGCAGGATGGAGATCTGCTGGAGGAACCCGCGCAGGAACTTGCGCATCAGCAGGACGATGACCAGGGTGAGGGCCGCCATGCCGATGTTCCGCATCGAGCCGTAGTCGCCGGCGGAGCTGTTGCCGCCCTGCGACCAGTTGAAGGCGACGGGCAGCAGCGATACGCCGATCAGGGTGATGACCGTACCCGTGACGACCGGCGGGAAGAAGCGGACGAGTTTGCCGAAGTAGGGGGCGGCGAAGAAGCCGAGGACTCCGGCGACGATGATCGCGCCGAAGATGATGGGGATGGCGTCGTCCCCCTCCCCCTTGCCGATCGCGATCATCGGTGTCACACCGGCGAAGGACACGCCGTTGACGAAGGGGAGCCTCGCGCCGATCTTCCAGAACCCGAGGGTCTGGAGGAGGGTGGCGAGTCCCGCCGTGAAGAGCGAGGCGCCCATCAGGAAGGCGGTCTCGGTGGCGGAGAGGCCCACGGCCGGGCCGACGATCATGGGCGGGGCGACGACACCCGCGTACATGGCGGCGACGTGCTGGAGACCGCTGGTGAACATTTTCAGCGGAGGCAGGGTCTCGTCGACCGGGTGCTTCTCCTCCGGTACTGCGACTGCGTCTTTGCGAAACCTGGGCGTTGCGGCCACGGCTTCCTCCGGTCGGGTAACACGTCGGCAGGGACGTGGGTGTCATGGAGGTGGTGCGAAGGCGTTGCGAGTCGAGCCTGTGTTCAGTTGTGGATGGTGCGGATGCTTGTCCCAAGGGGTGCAGAAACGATTCGCCCAAAACCGTCCCGCGCGATGCGGCTGCGTGATGCGGCCGCGCGATGCGGCTGCGTGAGGGAGCCAGTGGCACGAGTCACCGCTCCCGGGGCGCGCCCTCGGATCACCTCGGGCGCCACCCGGGAACGGCTGCCGCGGACCCCGCTCGGGTCCGCGGCCGCCGGCCGGGGGCCGTCCCCCCCGGCCGGACTCTGAAGGTCCGCCCGGCAGCGCCGGGCGGAGGATCAGGCCTGCGCGGAGATCCGCGCGAGGCGCTGGGCCTCTTCCCGCGTGGACACCGCGATGGCGTCCTCGTCGGCGAAGAGCAGCCGGTTGTTCTCGACGATCTGCTTGCCGTTGACGAACGACGCGGTCACCGGGGCGGCCGCACCGAAGACCAGCGCGGTGACCGGGTCGGCGATCGAGGAGTGCAGGAACGTGCTCAGGTTCCACATCACCAGGTCGGCGCACTTGCCGACCTCGAGCGAGCCGATGCTGTCGGCGCGGCCGAGGACCTGGGCGCCGCCGTACGTCCCCAGGCGCAGCGCCTGGCGCGCGTTCAGGGCGCGCTCGCGGTGGACCGGGTTCAGGCGGTTGATCAGGAGCGCGTTGCGCAGCTCGGTGTGCAGCTCACCGGACTCGTTGGAGGCGGTGCCGTCCACGCCGAGGCCGACCGGTACGCCGGCGGCCAGCATGTCCGGGACGCGGGCGATGCCGGCGGCCAGACGGGCGTTGGAGGACGGGCAGTGCGCGACACCGGTCTTGGTACGGGCGAACGCGGCGATGTCGGAGTCGTTCATGTGGACGCTGTGCGCCATCCACACGTCCTCGCCGAGCCAGCCGGTCGACTCGAAGTAGTCGGTCGGGCCCATGCCGAAGAGCTCGTGGCAGAACTTCTCCTCCTCGACGGTCTCCGAGCCGTGCGTGTGCATGCGCACACCCAGGCGGCGGGCCAGCTCGGCGCCCTGCTTGAGCAGCTCGGTGGAGACCGAGAAGGGGGAGCAGGGGGCGACCGCGACCTGGGTCATCGCGTCGAAGGAGGCGTCGTGGTACTTCTTCACGGTCGCCTCGGTGTCGGCGAGCGCACCCTCGAGGGTCTCGACCGCGTGGTCCGGCGGCAGGCCGCCGTCCTTCTCGCTGCGGTCCATCGAGCCGCGGGCGAGGGTGAAGCGGACGCCCATCTCGGACGCGGCGCGGATGATCGAGCCCGAGAGGTCGCCGGAGCCCTTGGGGAAGACGTAGTGGTGGTCCATGGCGGTGGTGACGCCGCCCTTGGCCATCGCGGCGAGGGAGCCCTGCGCGGCCGTGTAGGTCATCTGCTCGTCGATGCGCGCCCAGGTGGGGTACAGCGCGACGAGCCAGTTGAAGAGGTTGTGGTCGGTGGCCAGGCCACGCGTGATCCACTGGTAGAAGTGGTGGTGGGTGTTGACCAGGCCGGGGGTGACGAGGTGACCCGTGCCGTCGATGCGGCGGACCACGTTCTCGAGGTTCTCGGGGGCTTTGCCCGCACCGATCGACTCGATCTTGTTGCCGGCGACGACCACGTAGCCCGAGGCGTACTCGGTGTCGTTCGCGTCGACGGTCGCAATCGCACAGTTCTCGATGACGATGCGCTCGACCGCGCTGTCAAGGGCTGCCGATGCTGCCATGGGACTTCCTCGTGCTTTCAGTGGCGGTGCGGGCACGGCAAGGCCCAGGAGATTTGAGTGCCGGAGCCGGGGCCTTGACAGCTGACAGTACTGCCGCCCCTGGGGATGCGTCCGGGTGCCGAATCAGGAAGCTCAAAGGTGTCGCGCGGTCCCGGGGCCACTGCGGAGCCCCGGGACGCGCGTGCCGCATCAGAGGTTGGTCATGTCCACGGGGATACGGGCGTCAACGCCGTCCCGGAGAACAGTGGCCTCGATCAGACCGTACGGACGGTCCGCGGCGAAGTAGACCTCGTTGTCGTTCTTGAGGCCGAACGGCTCAAGGTCGACGAGGAAGTGGTGCTTGTTCGGGAGCGAGAAGCGGACCTCGTCGATCTCCGAACGGTGGTTGATGATGCGCGAACCCATCTGGTACAGGGTCTGCTGCAGCGAGAGGGAGTAGGTCTCCGCGAAGGCCTGGAGCATGTGCTTCTTGGTCTCGGCGTAGGACTTCTCCCAGTTGGGCATCCGCTGCTCGTCGTCCGACCAGTTGAAGCGCCAGCGAGCCGACACCTGGGTGGCCAGGATCCGGTCGTAGGCCTCCTTCAGCGTCGTGTACTTGTCCTTCACGTAACCCCAGAACTCGGAGTTCGTGGAGTTCATGACGACGAGGTCCTTGAGGCCGGAGATGACCTCCCAGTTCGTGCCGTCGTACGTGATCTGGGTGACGCGGGTCTCCATGCCCTTGCGGACGAAGGAGTGGTTGACCTCGTCGGCGCCGATGAACTTGGAGTTGGCGTCGGAGGTGGCGATCCGGTCCCAGGCGTACTCCTCGATCCGGATGCGCGCCTTCTGGATCGGCTCCTGGCTGTTGACAAACCAGCGCGCCAGGTGGATGCCGAACTGCTCGGCGGACTCGATGCCGTACTCCTTGGCGAACGCGTACACCGTGTTCTTGGTGGTGTCCGTCGGCAGGACGTTGGCGTTCGAGCCGGAGTAGTGGACGTCGTCCATGTCGCCGGAGAGGGCGACCGAGACGTTCAGGTCCTTGATGTGGTGGGTGTCGCCGTCCCGCGTGATCTTGACGACGCGGTTCTCTGCCTTGCCGTACTGGTTCTGGCCCAGAATCGTGGCCATGCTAGCTCCCTCGGTAAACGGAGTAGCCGAACGGGTTGAGCAGCAGCGGTACGTGGTAGTGCTCGCCCGGGCTCACCGCGAAGGTGATGGTGACCTCGGGGAAGAACGTAGCGCTGTCCCTTACGCGGGGGGCGTCCTGCTGCGCCTCGGCTTGCTTCTTGGAGAAGTACGTCTCGGTCTCGAAGTCGAGACGCACGTGGGTGGTGCCCTCCGGCAGCGCCGGCAGGTCCTTGCAACGCCCGTCGGCGTCGGTGGCGGAACCGCCCAGGGCCGCCCACTCGCCGTCGAGCCCGGTGCGGGCCGACAGGGAGATGGCGACGCCCTCGGCGGGCTTGCCGATGCTGGTGTCCAGGATGTGCGTGGACACCGATGCGGTGGTCGCGGTGCTCATGCTCACTCTCCTTCTTCTTCTGCGTGCTCGACGAGGCGGGTCAGGCGGATCTTGTTGATCTTGACGAGCTCACCGCGGGCGATCTCTCGCTCCTGCTCCGGCGAGTTGTCGATCCGGACCTTGACCGCGTCCCGCATGAACTCACCGGTCGCACCGGTGGCGCAGATGAGGAAGACGTGGCCGAACTTCTCCTGGTACGCCAGGTTGAGTTCGAGGAGCTCGTTCTTGAGCTCCTCCGAGGCGCCGGCCATGCCACGCTGCTCGCGGGCGGAGGTCGGGTCTCCCGGCTTCGGCCGGCCGATCGGCGCGTGGCCTGCCATCGCTTCGGCCAGGTCCTCCGCGGTGAGCTCCGCCATGGCGGCCTCGTTCGCGGCGAACAGGGATGCAGCGGTGGCGAAGGGGCGCTGGGCGAGCAGCTTGCTCCCCCACGCCGAACTGGCGCACACCTCGTGCAGCTCGGCCGTGGCCGCGCTGTCGTCCAAGGCGTTGAACCGGGTGAGACCCGGTGTCGGACTCGAAGTCACGGTAGGCCTCCGTGGCCTGTTGTTGCTTTGACGGGCTGCGCATAGCTAACGCCCTCGACAACACCGCGTCAACACTTTGTTGAAACTTCCCGTACACAAAAGCCGCCGCCCGGATGAATTGGGCGGCGGCTCGTCACTGTGGGTCAGGCCGCGTTCACGCTTGGCTTCATTTTTGGGCGGTCTTGTTGGGGTTTTCCCGGTTCAGGTAGTTGTACACCGTGAAGCGGCTTACGCCCAGGGCGCCCGCGACCGTTTCCACGCCGTGCCGCACGGAGAAGGCGCCTCGCGCCTCCAGTATCCGGACGATGTCCTGCTTGGTCTTCCGGTCGAGCTGGGACAACGGTACGCCGTGCCGGCGCTCCAGCGCGGCCAGGATGTGGTCCAGCGAGTCCGAGAGCTGGGGCAGGCGCACGGCCAGCAGGTCCTGGCCCTCCCAGCTGAGCACGACGTCGTCGGGCTGGGCGAGGGCCGGGTCCAGCAGCTCGCCGCCCATGGCGTCCACCAGCGGTTTGACCGCGGTGACGAACGGGTGGTCGCGGGGCTCGGTCATGGCGTGTCCTCCCCGAGCACATTGACCTGGAGCGAGACGCGGGTGGCCCCGGCCTCCAGGGAATCGCGCAGCAGCGCGCCCACCGCGGCCAGCACCCGGTCGGCCTCGCCCTCCGCGGTATTGCCGAACGGGCCGACGTCCACCGCGTCCAGTTCGGCTTTCTGGATGACCTCGCGAGCGGCCACGGCGTGGGCAGGGGCCTCTTCGAGGTCGAAGGGCTCGGTCGTGAACTCCACTCTCAATCGCACGCTCGCCAAGCTACCGGGCGGGAAGGAGCGGCGCGACAGCGCCTCCTTGAGGGGTGGCGGCCGGGCGACGGGCGGGCAGGACTTTTCGGGAGTCCGCACTTGACAGCCGCGCGAACCTCCATGCAGTCTTCCATCAAGCAGAAACTAACTTCCGCAATACGGAAGGAGCGCACACCGCTCATGGGATACACGGACCAGCGCTTCGATGTGAACCTTTCGATCCTCTTCACGGAACTCCCGCTCCTGGAGCGTCCCGCGGCTGCCGCCGCGGCGGGCTTCACCGCGGTCGAGCTGTGGTGGCCCTGGATCGAGACCCCCACCCCCGCACAGGCCGAGCTCGACGCCCTCAAGAAGGCTCTCGAGGACGCCGGCACCCAGCTGGTGGGCCTGAACTTCTACGCCGGCCAGCTGCCGGGGCCGGACCGCGGTGCGGTGTCGGTACCCGGTGAGGAGTCGGAGCGCTTCAAGGCCAACATCAACGTGGCCGCCGACTTCGCGGCCTCGGTCGGCTGCAAGGCGCTGAACGCCCTGTACGGCAACCGCGTCGAAGGCGTGGACCCCGCGGTCCAGGACGAGCTCGCGCTCGAGAACCTGGTCGTGGCGGCCCGGGCCGCCGACCGCGTCGGCGCGATCCTCCTGATCGAGACCCTCAACAAGCCCGAGTCGCCGCTCTACCCGCTGGTGAGCGCCCCGGCCGCCATCGAGGTAGTGGACAAGGTGAACGAGGCCACCGGCCTCGGGAACGCCAAGTTCCTGCTCGACCTGTACCACCTGGCGATGAACGACGAGGACCTCTCCGAGGTCATCGAAAAGTACGCCGCCAAGACCGGGCACGTCCAGATCGCCGACAAGCCCGGCCGAGGCGCCCCCGGCACCGGTGAGCTGCCCCTCGAGGAGCTGCTCGACCAGCTGAAGAAGGCCGGATACGAGGGCTACGTAGGCCTGGAGTACAAGGCCGCCGACGCTGCCGCTTCCTTCGCGTGGCTGCCCGCCGAGGCACGCGCCGCGAAGTAGGCGGACAAAGTCCAGGCGATCAGCCAGGCACCACACGCACTTTTCGTACAAAGCATTAAGAGAAGGATCCTCGTCATGAGCAACCTCCCCAAGATTGCCTGGATCGGCCTCGGAATCATGGGCTCCCCCATGGCCGAGAACCTCCTGAAGGCCGGCTACTCGGTCACCGGCTTCACCCTGGAGCAGGACAAGCTGGACCGCCTGGCCGCCGCCGGCGGTACCGCGGCCGGCTCGATCGCCGAGGCCGTCAAGGACGCCGACGTCATCATCACGATGGTGCCCGCCTCCCCGCAGGTCGAGGCCATCTCCTACGGCGAGAACGGCATCCTCGAGAACGCCAAGTCCGGCGCGCTGATCGTGGACATGTCCTCGATCACCCCGCAGACCTCGATCGACCTGGCGAAGAACGCCGCGGCGAAGGGCATCCGCGTCCTGGACGCCCCGGTGTCCGGCGGCGAGGCCGGCGCCATCGAGGCCGTCCTGTCGATCATGGTGGGTGGCGAGCAGGCCGACTTCGACGAGGCCCTGCCGGTCCTCCAGGCCCTCGGCAAGACCATCGTGCTCTGCGGCCCGCACGGCTCCGGCCAGACGGTCAAGGCAGCCAACCAGCTCATCGTCGCGGTGAACATCCAGGCGTGCGCCGAGGCCGTCGTCTTCCTCGAGAAGTCCGGCGTGAACCTCCAGGCCGCCCTGGACGTCCTCAACGGCGGTCTGGCCGGCTCCACGGTCCTGACCCGCAAGAAGGACAACTTCCTGAACCGCGACTTCAAGCCCGGTTTCCGGATCGACCTGCACCACAAGGACATGGGCATCGTCACCGACGCCGCCCGCAACGTCGGTGCGGCCCTCCCGGTCGGCGCGGTCGTCGCCCAGCTGGTCGCCTCGCTGCGCGCCCAGGGTGACGGCGGCCTGGACCACTCGGCCCTGCTCCGCGCCGTCGAGCGCCTCTCCGGCGCGCAGGTCTGACCGACCGAGCGGCCCTCCCCGTAGGGGGACCTGAGTTTCCGGATGGCGCCGGTGCTGACACCTGTCCTGTCGCGCCCAAGCGCCGGCGCCGTCCGGATTACCTCTCTTCAACTTCGTTCAACAAACTGTTGACGTTTAGTTCTCGCCGAAATTAGGCTGTTCCGCATGACGGAAGACGCTTTCCGTCAGCAGTTACCCGTACGGAAGGTCACCATGTCGAAGCGCACGCTGACGACCGAGTCCGGCGCCCCGGTCGCCGACAATCAGAACTCCGCCACCGCCGGCGTCGGTGGCCCGCTCCTGGTCCAGGACCAGCAGCTGCTCGAGAAGCTTGCCCGCTTCAACCGTGAGCGCATCCCGGAGCGCGTGGTGCACGCCCGCGGCTCGGGCGCGTACGGCTACTTCGAGGTGACCGACGACGTCACCGCGTACACCAGCGCCGCGTTCCTGAACACGGTCGGCAAGAAGACCGAGACCTTCCTGCGGTTCTCCACCGTGGCCGACTCGCTGGGTGGCGCGGACGCGGTCCGCGACCCGCGCGGCTTCGCGCTGAAGTTCTACACCGAAGAGGGCAACTACGACCTCGTCGGCAACAACACCCCGGTGTTCTTCATCAAGGACCCGATCAAGTTCCCCGACTTCATCCACTCCCAGAAGCGCGACCCCTTCACGGGCAAGCAGGAGCCGGACAACGTCTGGGACTTCTGGGCGCACGCCCCCGAGGCGACGCACCAGATCACCTGGCTCATGGGTGACCGCGGCATCCCGGCGTCGTACCGCCACATGAACGGCTACGGCTCCCACACGTACCAGTGGACCAACGCGCAGGGCGAGGCCTTCTTCGTCAAGTACCACTTCAAGACGAACCAGGGCATCCGCTGCCTGTCGGCCGAGCAGGCCGCCGAGCTCGTCGGCCAGGACGCGAACTCGCACCAGACCGACCTGCTCCAGGCGATCGAGCGCGGCGTGAACCCGAGCTGGACCCTCTACGTCCAGATCATGCCCGCCGCCGAGGCCGCGGACTACCGCTTCAACCCGTTCGACCTCACCAAGGTGTGGCCGCACGCCGACTACCCGCTGCAGCGCGTGGGCCGTCTGGTCCTCGACCGCAACCCGGACAACGTCTTCGCCGAGGTCGAGCAGTCCGCGTTCTCCCCGAACAACTTCGTCCCGGGCATCACCGCCTCGCCGGACAAGATGCTCCAGGGCCGCCTGTTCGCGTACGCCGACGCCCAGCGCTACCGCCTCGGTGTGAACCACACCCAGCTGCCGGTCAACGCCCCGAAGGCGACGAAGGCCGACAACTACGGCCGCGACGGCGTCATGGCGCTGCGCAACGGCTCGCGCCACGACAAGAACTACGAGCCCAACTCGTACCAGGGTCCGGCCGAGACCGGTCTGGCGCTGGGCGCCCCGAAGGCCGTCTCCGGCTACACGGGTACCCACGAGGCTCCGGCCCACACCAAGGACGACGACTTCTTCCAGGCCGGTGAGCTCTACCGCCTGATGTCGGAGGCCGAGAAGCAGCGTCTGGTGGCGAACATCGCCGGCGGTCTGTCTCAGGTCACCCTGGAAGACGTCATCGAGAAGAACCTGGCTCACTTCCACGCCGCCGACGCCGACTACGGCAAGCGCGTCGAGGAGGCCGTCCGCGCCCTGCGCGACGCCTGAGCCGACAGCTGTACCGGGGGCCTGACGGGAGGTCAGGCCCCGGGTGCCGGCCCGAGCCGCATACCCGGATGAGGGGTGGTAGGCGGTGAGGGCAGACTGCGCCGGCCCGTGTGGTTGGCGCCGCGTGAGGACCGTGGCGAGCGTGCGAGCCAGTGCGGTGGTAATGGGTTCCGAGGCCCGTCTCTTGACCTGAGGGAGACGGCGCCGGAGTTCTCGTCGCCCGCCCGCCACGGTCCCAGCCGCTTCTCTCCCGTACAGGGGCTGCGCACAGAGCCCCCTGCACGGAACCGAGGAGCCCTCCTACTCCGCCCGGCGGTGCGAACGTCCTGTCGCGCCAGCCTCGCTCCGTCGGGCGGTAACAACCAGAGCGCCGAGTCACGGACGGTCCCGTGACTCGGCGCTTTGTCGTTCCCGCCCCGCCTGCCGGGCCGCCGCACCGCATCCCGGGACGTCCGTGCGGGGGACGGCTATCGTGAGGGCTGACTGAAAGCTCAGTCAAGGAGTCCTGACCGAAGGGTGCGAGCGAGCGTGGCCGACCGGCAGTCGTTGATTGTGGAGGCAGCCGTGCGGGTCATCGCCCGCAGCGGCGTCAGAGGGCTGCGCGTCGAGGAACTCGCGGCCGAGGCCGGGGTGTCCACCGCGCTCATCTACTACCACTTCAAGGACCGCGCCGGCCTGGTGCGGCGTACCCTGGCCTTCGTCAGCGACCGCGCCACCGGCTACACCGACGAGGCCCTGAAGGGCGCCGACGACGCCCGCGACACGCTGCTCCAGCTGCTGCTGGGCGAGCTCCAGGACATCCCCCGCATCCGCGAGAACAGCATCGCCTGGGGCGAGTTGCGGGCCAGCGCGGTCTTCGACAGCGACCTGCGCGAGACCCTGGCCGAATCCACCCGCTCCTGGACGCAGGACACCGCGGACGCCGTCTCCGACGCGCAGGCGGCCGGACTCGCGGACCTGCACGTGGAGCCGCTGGACGCCGCCGAGCGGCTCACCGCCCTCGTGGAGGGGCTCAGCGAGCGCTGGCTGAGCGGCTCCCTGACCCTGGAGCGCGCCCGCGAGCTGCTGACCGGCGCGGTGGACGCGGAGCTCGGCCCCCGGCCGTAGACCCCAAACGCGGAACGACCCCCGCCCCTCCTGGTGGAGGGACGGGGGTCGTCGCGTACAGCTGACGTGCCGATCAGACCTTGAGGGACTTGATCGCGGTCGGGGCGTGGCCCGGCTCCGTCGCGAGCTCCTCGAACTCGGTGACGTCGCTCATGTCGACCGTCTTGCTCATCGAGATGTTGGTGACGCGCTCCAGGATGGCCTCGACGACGACCGGGACCTGGAACTCCTGGGCCAGCTTCTTGGCCTGCTCGAAGGCGGCGCCCAGCTCGTTCGGGTCGGTGACGCGGATGGCCTTGACGCCCAGGCCCTCGGCGACCTTGACGTGGTCGACGCCGTAGACGCCCAGCTCCGGGGTGTTGATGTTCTCGAACTCGAGGTTGACCTCGAAGTTGATGCCGAGGCCGCCCTGCGCCTGACGGATCAGGCCCAGGTAGGCGTTGTTCACGAGGACGTGGACGTAGGGGACCTTGTGCTGCGCGGCGACCGCGAGTTCCTCGATCATGAACTGGAAGTCGTAGTCGCCGGAGAGGGCGACGATCGGGGTCTCGGGGTCGGCGGTGGCGGCACCGATCGCGGCCGGGATGGTCCAGCCGAGCGGGCCGGCCTGACCGCAGTTGATCCAGTGGCGCGGCTTGAAGACGTGCAGCATCTGCGCGCCGGCGATCTGGGAGAGGCCGATGGTGGTGACGTAACGCGTCTCCGGGCCGAAGGCCTTGTTCATCTCCTCGTAGACGCGCTGCGGCTTCATCGGGATGTTGTCGAAGTGCGTACGGCGCTGGAGGGTGGCCTTGCGCTCCTGGCCCGAGGCGGCCCAGGCGGAGAAGTCCGGCAGCTTGCCCTCGGCCTTGAGCTCCTTGGCCACCTCGATGAAGAGCTCCAGGGCGGCCTTGGCGTCGGAGGCGATGCCGAAGTCCGGCGCGAAGATCTTGCCGATCTGGGTGGGCTCGATGTCGACGTGGACGAACTTGCGGTCGCCGAGGTACGCGTCGAGGTTGTAGCCGGTGTGGCGGTTGGCCCAGCGGTTGCCGATGCCGAGGACGAAGTCCGACTCCAGGAAGGTCGCGTTGCCGTAGCGGTGCGAGGTCTGGACGCCGACCATGCCCGCGCTCAGCTCGTGGTCGTCGGGGATGACGCCCCAGCCCATCAGGGTGGAGATGACCGGGACGCCGGTCAGCTCGGCGAACTCGACCAGCAGGTCCGAGGCGTCGGCGTTGATGATGCCGCCGCCGGCGACGATCAGCGGCCGCTCGGACTCCAGCAGGAACTGCAGGGCCTTGACGGCCTGGGCGCGGGACGCCTGCGGCTTGTAGACCGGCAGCGGCTGGTAGGTCTCCGGGTCGAACTCGATCTCCGTCAGCTGGACGTCGATCGGGAGGTCGATCAGGACCGGGCCCGGACGGCCGGAGCGCATCAGGTGGAAGGCCTCCTGGAACACGCCGGGGACCTGCGCGGCCTCCAGGACGGTCGTGGCCTTCTTGGTGACCGGCTTGGCGATCGAGGCGATGTCGACGGCCTGGAAGTCCTCCTTGTGGAGCTTCGAGACCGGAGCCTGACCGGTGATGCACAGGATCGGGATCGAGTCGGCGATCGCCGAGTACAGCCCGGTGATCATGTCGGTGCCGGCGGGGCCGGACGTACCGATGCAGACACCGATGTTGCCCGCCTTGGCACGCGTGTATCCCTCCGCCATGTGCGAGGCGCCCTCGACGTGGCGGGCCAGCGTGTGGTTGATGCCGCCCACGTTCTTGAGCTCGCGGTAGAACGGGTTGATCGCAGCGCCGGGCACGCCGAAGGCTTGCGAAACGCCCTCGAGCTTGAGGATCTCCACTGCAGCGGCGGCGGCTGTCATACGGGGCATCGAGTTCTCCTGCGGGTCCGACGGTCAGGCTTTTCCGTAATCCGGAAGTTTTGTTCTGCTATACGGAACAAGCTAAGCGGCGGCCTTCCCGACGTCAAGGCGGTAGGGGACCCCGGATGGCACCAAAAGCCGCGTCTCGCTCGGCGACTTGCACAAATGGCGGGTGTGGTCGCCCCGGCGGTCGCGCGTGGTGGAGCATGTACCTACGCACAGCGACGAAGGGGGTCCAGGTCTCATGGCAGAAGCGGTACCGGTGCGCTGCCCGGCGTGCCTGCGCGAGAACGGCTACACCGCCCCGGTCTATCCCTGTGCCTGCGGGAGCCCGGTCCACCCGCCGCTGGACCTGTCCGCGCCGCCCGAGCCGCTGACCCACCGGACCTGGTCCGACGCCTGGGTGACGGTGCGCTGCGAGCCCTGCGGGCGGGAGAGCGAGTGGCCGCATCCCGAGGTGGGGTGCGCGTCGTGCGGCACGGTGGTGCGGATCGCGGTGCATCCCGTGCATCCCGTACACCCGGAACCGGCGGCGAAAGCGGCCGGGGGCGGAGACGGCCCGGGGGCGGACCCAGCCGCCACCCGGACGCCGCCGTCCGGCGCTCAGGGCGATCCGCAGGCCGGTCCGGAGGCCGCGCGGTCGGGTCCGGCGTCCGGGACGCGCTCCGGAGGCCGCGGCGGCGCTCCGCGCGACCGGTCCTCGGCGCAAGCGTCACCGCCGTCGGCCACGCCGGTGCCGCGGCCCGCGTTCCGGCCGGTGACCATCCGCACGGCCCGCGACGCGGTGGCCACCGCCGCGCTCTACCTGCGCTGGCTCGGCTTCCAGGACGTACGGCAGCCCGACGGGCGCCCGATCCCCTCGGCGGCCGTGGACCTGCGTGCTCCGGGGCTGGTGGCGCAGGTGGACCCGACGACCGCGCCGGCCGGGCTGCGGGCGGTGGAGTGCGTCTGGCTGAACGGACTCACAGCTTCCGCGACCAGCGTCTACTTCTCCCTCGCCGGATACACGGAGGACGCCCGCACCCGCGCGGACGATCTCGGGATACCGCTGTTCGTCATGGACCTCACGGGCATGCCGCAGCCCGTCAACGACCCGGCGGACGAGCTGGTCGGCACGGGCGCCTAGCGGGGCCACCGGCCCGGCCAGGCCCGCCGGGCATCACCTACGCTCGGAGGCGTTATCCGCTTCCTGCCAGGAGAGCCCGATGAGCCTGTACGACATCCCGCTGACCACCCTGTCCGACGAGCCGACCAGCCTCGGGGCCCACAAGGGCAAGGCGATCCTGCTGGTGAACACCGCTTCGCAGTGCGGGCTCACCCCGCAGTACTCGGGCCTGGCCCGGCTGCAGTTCAAGTACGAGGAGAAGGGCTTCACCGTCATCGGCGTGCCCTGCAACCAGTTCGGCGAGCAGGAGCCCGGCAACGCCGAGGACATCCAGACCTTCTGCGCGGCCGGTTTCGGCGTCACCTTCCCGATCCTGGAGAAGTCCGAGGTCAACGGCGAAAACCGGCACCCCCTCTACCAGGAGCTGGTGAAGACCCCGGACGCCGAGGGCGAGGCGGGGGACATCCAGTGGAACTTCGAGAAGTTCCTGATCTCCCCCGCCGGTGAGGTCGTGGCGCGCTTCCGCCCGCGCACCGAGCCCGAGTCCCCCGAGGTCATCGCCGCCATCGAGGCGCACCTGCCCGCCTGAGGCCCGTCACGCGCGGGAGGGCACGCTGATGCCCGGGCCGTCTGCGGCCCGGGCATCAGGCGTCGCACCCCCCGTCGGTCAGACCTCCGCCTCGTAGCGGGCGGTCAGGGCCTGCCAGGCGGCCAGCAGCTCCGCGCGGCGGCCGGCGGCGGCCGGGTCGGGCGAGCGGACGGACAGCCGGGAGCCGGACGCGACCGAGCAGTGGTAGACGCCCGCGTCGGGGGCGAACCAGGCACGCAGCAGCCAGCCGGGCGGCGGCGTCGGGGGGCCGGCGTGGTCGAAGACGAAGACGGGCTCCCCGGGGCGGTACGGGCCGGCCGTGCGGGCGACAGCGGCGAGCGGGCCCGCTGCCGTGAGCACGCCCGGGGCGGTGATCTCCGCAAGGTCGCGATCGGCGACCTGCCAGCGCGCCATCAGCGCCCGCCAGGCCAGGTAGGCGGGCTGGTCCGCAGCCGGTGCCTGGTCCCGGTCCGCGGGCCGGGCGGCGGGGTGGGCGGTGGCCGGGTCCGCCCCGGCCGCCACCGCGGCGATCGCCTCCAGCAGTCCGGCGGCCCGGGCCGCCGCGGCCGGCTCGCCCCGGTACCGCAGCCGCAGCTCGGGCCCGTCCCACCCGCCGGTCACCTCGGCGACGGCCCCCTCGTACTGCAGGACCCGGCCCCGCCGCCCCGCGCGCCAGCCCCCGGGCGGGGAGACCTCGCCCGTCAGCGTGAGGGAGACGGCGCGTGCCAGGTCGGCCGTGCCGAGCCCGGGGGCGACGGCGTGCAGCCTGAGCAGGGCGGCGGCGGGTCGGGTCGTCATGGGGTTCCTCGATGCGTGGGTGACGGTCACAGGGTCAGGACGAAGGAGTCCGCACTGCCTTGCGAAGAAGGGGCCGGCGCCGGCGCCGGCCGGTCGCGCCCGAGTAGCTGGTTCAGCGACATCGGGGGCCGGTCCCGGGTGACCACCGCGGCCACGGCCGCCGGGAGCGCGCCGCGTGCCGCGAGGGGTTCCGTACGGCCGTACCAGGCGTCCGGGGGGCCGTGGCCGGCGATGCCGCGCAGCGATACGGTGCCGCCCGGGCCGAGTGCGAGATCGACGTCCTTCGCCCCCCGGGCCAGCCCGAGGCCGGTCGCCTTGACCGCGGCCTCCAGCAGGGTCCAGGCCGGAAGGAAGACCTCGGGTTCGGCGGTGACCGGCAGGGCGGGGTAGACCGTGGCGAGCGCGTCCAGCGCCGCGGGCATCGGCCGCAGCCATTCGATGTCCACGCCGATCGGGCCGGTGTCGGCCGCCGCGAGGAGCAGCAGCCGTTCCGAGCGCGACCAGCTGATGTGCAGGTGCGGATGGTCCGGCAGGTACGGCTTTCCATGCGGCGCATGAGCGACGCGCAGCTCCGCCGGGGGAACGGCGAGCCGCTCCCCCAGCAGCTCGCGCACCGCCAGCCGGGCCCGCAGGAAGCGGCGGGTGGTGGTCGCGTGGGTGAACTCCGCGGCGCGCCTGTCCTCTTCCGGTGTCGCACGGGCCCTGCCGCCCGGGCGGGTGCCGGTGTCCGCGTACCGTGCCGGTGACCACGCGTGCTCGTCCAGATCCACCAGCCATACGTCCATGTGTTCTCCTCCTTTCGGTGGTGCAGGGGCCGGGCGGCCGCTACAGGCGGAAGACCTGGGTGGCGCTGAGTGACGGATCGCCGGGCCGTACGTGCAGCTCGCCCCGGTCCGGCAGCATCACCACGGCCGCGACGGTCCGCTCGGCGCGGATGTCGCCGCGGTCCGGTACGCAGAGGGGCGGTACCGACAGCAGTCCGAAATGGGCCTCGGCGTCCGCGTCCGGGGGCAGATCGGCGAGTCCGGCACCGGCCGCCTTCAGCCGGCGGACCGAGGAGTTGCGGGCGAAGACGTTGATCTCGTCGCCCGCGACGAAGTCGGGGTGCAGGAAGTGGTTGGCGTGGACGGCCTCCGGGCCCTCCACGACGCGCAGTTCGTCGCCGAGGACTTCGACGTAGACGGCGCGCCCGCGGTCGCACAGGACGAGCGTGCGGGAGCTGGCCAGCGGCAGCCCGCGCAGGATCTCCAGAGCTTCGGTGACGCTGCCCGCCGAGTCCAGCAGGTGCCGGATGGCGAGGTACGGCGGCACGCCGGGGCGCCACTCGCCGCCCAGCACCAGGTTGAGGCCGATCGCGAGGCCGTCGCTGTTGAGGCCGAGGTAGCCGAGCAGCCCGCCGAAGCTCAGGACGAGCGAGCGCCGCCCGGGCCGGTCGGACCGCTCCACCTCCAGCACGCTCAGGTAGTCGTCCAGATCACCGTTGAGGTCGATGGTCTGGGCGAGGACCGGGACGCCGGCGCCGGTGCGGGCGTACGTCGTGCAGTCGCCCATGGTGGGCACCTTGCGGTAGCCCATGATCTCCCGGCGCAACTGCAGCAGCCAGGCCTCGTGCTCCTCGAGGCCGGCCCCGGCCGCGAGGCCGGCGACCTCCTCGGCGAGGGCGGGGACGGCCGCCGTGACCGCCGCCCGGTAGGCGGCGATCGACGGCAGCAGTCCGGCCGGCGAGACGGGCTCCTGCATGACCTTGTTCAGGCGGCAGAGCGAGTCGTCGAGGAAGGCGCGCAGGGGACCGGCCAGGGCCTCCCCGTGGGCGCGCCCCACGGCGAACGGGTCGCCGGACGCGTGGATGAGGGGTATCTCCCCGCCGCCGGTCATCGGGCGGCGCTCAGCACCGCGGCGTCCTGCGGCTCCTGCGGGGTGACCTTCGGCTTCGTGGCGAGCTCGGCCTCCACGCGGGGCCATTCGGCGCGCAGGACGCTGTAGAAGATGGCGTCACGGCGGCGTCCGCCCGGCATGAAGTTGAAGCTGCGCAGGGTGCCTTCCTCGACGGCGCCGATGTTGCGCAGTCCGCGGCGGGCCTGGATGTTGAGGATGTCCGTCTTGAACTCGACGCGTTCGGCCCCGAGGACGTCGAAGGCGTGGCGCAGCAGCAGGTACTTGGCCCAGCGGTTGATGCCCTTGCCGCGGAAGTCGCGGCCCAGCCAGGACCAGCCGATCTCCAGGCGCTTGTCGGCCTCGGCCATGTTGCCGAAGCTCATGCTGCCCGCGACGCGGCCCGAGGCCTTGTCGACGATGACGTAGACCGCGCGCCGGCCGGCCGCGTGGTCGGCGAGGCAGGCGTCGAAGAAGGTGGCGTAGTCGGCGTCGTCGGTGACCGCGGAGACGAAGTAGCGCCAGATGTCGGGGTCCATGGCGACGGCGCGGACGGCCTCGCGGTCGGCTTCGGCGACCGGCCGCAGCAGGACGTGCTCGTTCTCCAGGACCGCCGCAGCATTCTGGGACCAGGACATGATTCAGACCGCCTTGTTGTTGCTGTGCCGGGTGAGGGACTCGATGACGTTGCGCAGGGTGAGCATGTCGGCGAGGTCGTGCTCGGTGAAGTTGGCGAGGTCGACGTCGGTCGCCTCGCACACCTCGGTCAGGAAGAGGACCTTGTTGAGGGAGGTCAGGCTGTAGGAGCCGGCCATGTCCGCGTCGAGCTCGAGCTCCTGCGGGGGGACCTCCGGGTCGAGGACGGCGGAGAGGGCCTCGCGGGCCGCGTTCTCGATGACGGTGTCGGTGACGGTGTCGGTGACGGTCTCAGGGTGCATGGATTCCTGCCTTGCTGTCGTGGAGGCTGGTCCGGTAGGCGGCCAGGATCCGGGGTCGTTTGGGCTTGTACTGCGAGGTGAGCAGGTCGTTCTCGATGCTGAACGGCTCGTCGGCGATGACGACGCGGCTGAT
This sequence comes from Streptomyces sp. NPDC046303, assembly GCF_055588085.1. NCBI lineage: Bacteria > Bacillati > Actinomycetota > Actinomycetes > Kitasatosporales > Streptomycetaceae > Streptomyces > Streptomyces sp. NPDC046303. Next base: position 244,915 of record NZ_JBVJFA010000007.1, on the reverse strand, counting down.
CCGCTCGTCCTTGCCGAAGGTCGCGTTGGTCAGGGCGAGTTGGGCGAGGACCGCGTCCGGGTCGGCGGGCAGGGCCGCCGGTGAGACGACCGCCACCAGGTCCGTTTGCGTGGGGCAGAACAGGACGCATTCGGCGATGGCCGGACTGGTGCGCATGTGCTCTTCGAGCGGCCGGACGATGACCTTCTTGCCGTTGTCCAGGACGATGACGTCATCGGCCCGGCCCCTGATGAAGAGGAACCCGTCCTCGTCGATGTAGCCGAGGTCGCCGGTGCGCACCGTGCCGTCCGCGGCGAAGACGCGCTCGGAGTCCCCCGGTTTGGCGTACGTGTAGCCGTAGCCCACCGGATGGTCGCTGCGGACGCTGACCACCCCGTCCTCGTCGAACAGCACCTCCTTGCCCGGCAGGACGCGCCCCACGCTGCCCTCGCGGGTCGCGCCGGGGTGGTTCTTCGCGACGATGCAGGTCTCGTTGAGGCCGTAGCCCTCGTAGATGGGCAGTCCGGCGTCCGTGAAGAAGCGCAGCATGGCCGCGTCGGCCGGTGCCGAACCGGTCCACAGGTAGCGGATCCGGTCGCCGAACAGGTGGCGGGCCGCCTCGGCGGCGGTCGCCGTGCCGCCCGAGCGCCGCATGCGGGACTCGACTTGGCGCTTGGCGGTCTCGTAGAAGGCCGGCACGCCCATGACCACGGTCGGCTTGACCCGGCGCATCGCCGCGAAGGCCGCCTCGTACGTGCTGATCGTGACGTCGTGCCCGTGGGCGAGCGCCGAGTAGATCCAGTAGCGCTGCTGGAGCAGCGACAGCGGCAGGAAGACGAACAGGTCGTCGCCCGGCGCGTGGTGGAAGATCTCCTGCACCGCCGCGAGCGAGCTGTCGATGCTGCCGGCCGTCGCACCGAGCCCCTTGGGGGTGCCGGTACTGCCGGAGGTGAACTTGATGGTGGTCACCTCGCGCGGGCCCCATGTGACGGGCTCCGGGGCCGGCGCCTCGCCGGGCTGCGCCGCCGGCTCCGAGAGTGCGCGTACCTCGCTCATCGGCACGACGGACCGGGTGGTGTCGGTGGGCCGGTCGGTGAAGAGCAGGGTCAGGCCGTAGCGTCCGGTCAGGTCGTCCGCCGGGTCGAACTTGCCGGGCTCGAACCCCGCGGTCTGCGCCTTCAGGCGCAGCGCCGCCAGATCCAGCAGCACCCACTCCAGGCTGTTCGCGGCCAGGATGCCGATCCGGTCGCCCGGCCCGACGCCCCGGTCCCGCAGGTGCCCGGCGAGCCGGCCGGCCCGCTCGTACAGCTCCGGCAGGCGCATGCTCTGCGTACCGTCGAGCCGGGCGAAGGAGATCCTGCCGCCGGAGGGAGCGGTGGTGACGATCCGGTTGATCACCGAGGTGACGGTGGCGGTGACGGTCATCGGGACGCCTCCGCCCGCTGCGCGTCGAGCGCCCGGCCCAGTGCGTGGACGCAGTCCATCTCGGTGAACGCGTCGAGGGGGACGGAGATCCCGAACTGCTTGCGCACGGCGGTCAGGATCCGTGCGGCGGCGATGGAGTCGCCGCCCAGCGAGCCCAGGCTGTCGTGGATGCCGACCTGCTTGCCGGGCAGCACCTTCGTCCACATCGAGACGAGGGTCCTCTCGGTCTCCGTGGTGGGCTCGCCGCCGCTGCGGGTCTGCGGTGCGGGGGCCGCCGCCGCGACGGCCGCCGTGGCCAGCTTGCCGCGGTCCACCTTGCCGTTCTTGGTCAGCGGCAGCTCCGCGTGCCAGACGATCGCGGTGGGCACCATGTAGTCGGGCAGATCACGGCGCAGCGCGTCGCGCAGCTCGGCGTCGGTGGGGCGGTTCTCGCCGGCCGCCACCAGGTGGGCCACCAGGCGGGCGCCCTGGGCGCCGGCCTGGCCCGCGACCACGGCCTTGGCGACGCCGGGGACGGCGACCAGGCGGGTCTCGACCTCGCCGGCCTCGATGCGGTAGCCGTTGACCTTGATCTGGAAGTCGCTGCGGCCCAGGATCGAGATGTTGCCGTCGGGCAGCATCCGGCCCAGGTCCCCGGTGCGGTACATCCGTTCGCCGCGCACGGGATCGTGGAAGAACCGTTCGGCGGTGCGTTCCTCGTCGCCCCAGTACCCGCGGGCCAGGCCGGTGCCCGCCGCGCAGATCTCGCCGGTCACCCAGTCGGGGGCGTCGAGTCCGTCCCGGTCCAGGACGTAGGCCCGGTTGTTGGCGTTCGGGCGGCCGTACGGGATGGACTCGCTGCCGTCCTCGTCCGGGCCGACCGGGTGCAGGATGTTCCAGATCGTCGTCTCGGTGGGGCCGCCCAGGGAGATCACGTCGAGGTCGGCCTTGAGCGTGCGCAGCGCGGCCGGCAGGGCCGGCGGGACGCGGTCGCCGCTCATCATCACGAGGCGCAGCGCGGGCGGGACCACCGCGTCCGCGACCGCCTGGTCGTGCAGGAGGTTGACGATCGCGGGTACGGAGTTCCACACCGTCACCCCCGCGCTCTCGCACAGGTCCAGCCAGTGGGCCGGGTCCACGGCCTTGTCCCGGTCGGGCATGACCAGGGCCGCGCCCGCCGACAGGGCGCCGAAGACGTCCCACACGGACAGGTCGAAGTTGAAGGCGCTGATGGCGAAGAACCGGTCGGTGGGGGCGATGCCGAAACGCTCGTGGCAGTCGGCGACCACATTGGCGACGTTGCGGTGGGTGACCATGACGCCCTTGGGCGCGCCCGTGGTGCCGGAGGTGTAGAGCACGTAGGCGAGGTCGTCGGGGTCCGAGCCGGGCAGGCGGGCGGGTACCTCGGGCGGGCCGTCCGCGCGGTGGGTGCCGCTGCCGGCGCCGTGGTCGGTGATGTCGAGCCGCATGACCTGCCGCTCGCCGCCGGTGTCCTGCCAGTCGGCGTTGGTGAGGACGCGGCGCACCCGGCCGTCGCGCAGCATGTAGTCCTGCCGCTCGGCGGGCAGGCCGGCGTCCACGGGCAGGTAGGCCGCTCCGGCCAGCACGGTGGCGAGGATGCCGACGATCTGCTCGGGGCCGCGGTGCATCACCAGGCCGACCAGCTCGTCGCGGCCGACGCCGCCCTCGCGCAGCCAGCGCGCCGCGGCGGCGGCCCGGTGCAGCAGCTCGCCGTAGCCGACCTCGCGGTCCGAGGTGAGGATCGCGGCCGCGTCCGGGGTCCGCAGGGCCTGCTCGACGAACGCGTCGCCGAGCATGGTCGGCGGCAGCGGGACCTGCGTGTCATTGGCCTCGCGGCGCCGCCTGCGCTGCGCCTCGGGCAGCAGGTCGAAGGAGGTGCGCTGCCAGGACGGCAGGGCGGTCAGTTCCTCGAGCAGGGTCTGGTAGCCGTGGGTGAAGGCGTCCAGCAGCCCCTCCGGGAACAGTTCGTCGATGCCGTCGAGCTGGACGACGAGACCGCCGTGCTGCTCCATCGCGAAGGCGTTGAGCCAGATCTGCGGGGTCTGGGAGACGGTGAAGACCTCCGGGCCGAACAGTTCCAGGGCCGAGCCGTCGGCCTCGGCGTTGCCGTGGCCGATCGCGCTGTTGAAGGTGAAGGGCATCCGGGCGCCCGCCACGCCGCCGCGGCGGCGCGCCAGTTCCTGCATGACCTGGCCGCCGGAGAAGTGCCGGTGGTCGAGGTCCTTGCGCAGCCGGGTCTGCAGGGCGCGGGCCCGCTCCGCGAAGGTGAGGCTGCGGTCCACCTCCGCCTCGACGAGCAGGGTGTCCGAGAAGTTGCCGATGGCCTCGAACACGCGGGGGTGGAGGGGCGGACGGTTGGCGACCGTGGTGTTGATCGTGAACCGGGCTCCGGCGCCCCAGGTGGCCAGGGTCTCCGCGTACGCCGCGAGCAGCGCCGCCGACGGGGTCAGGCCGGCGTCGGCGGCCCGCTCCTTGAGGGTCTCCCACGCCTCCTGGCCGAGGTGGACGCGGCGCTGGGAGAACCGGGACGAGGACAGCGCCGAGGGGCTCGTGCGCAACGGCAGGTCGGGGTGCGGGGCGAGCTCGTCGACGCGGGCGAGCCAGTACTCGCGCGAGCGGCGGGCCGGGGCGCGGTCCCGCCCGGCCTCCAGGGCCGTGACGTAGTCCTCGTACAGCAGCTCCTCCGGCGCGCCGGGGCCGGCGCCCTGGTACTCCCGCCACCAGGCGCGGAAGAACAGGAACATGCTGATCCCGTCCATGACCAGCCCGTCGTGGCTGACGTGCAGCACCATCCTGTCGTCGGCGAGGACGGTCACCTCGACGGCGAGCAGCGGCGCCCGGTCGGCGGGCAGAACCCGGTGCGAGCGCTCCTCGCGCAGTTCGCCGCGGATCCGGTCCTGCTCCTCGGGGCTCTTGGACCGCAGGTCGAGGCGGGGGATCCGCACAGGGGTGCGGCGGCTCTCGGTGACCTGCCGGTCGTCGGCGGAGAAGCGCGAACGCAGGGCGCTGTGGGCGTCGACGACGGCCGCCAGCGCCTCCTCCAGGCGGTCCACGTCCCAGGAGCCCTCGATCTCGTGGTAGACGTGGCTGGCCACGTCGCCGATTTCGAAGATGCCGCTGCGGCCCAGCAGGTAGGCGCGCTGCAGGGTGGTGAGGGGGAAGCTGGGGCCGTTCTTCTCCTCTTCGAGGAGGTGGGCGATCAGGTCTTCCTTCACGGCCTTGATCCGCGCGATGAACTCCGGTTCCATGTTCTGCCGGCCGCCCCGCAGGCGCAGGTCGGTGCCGGAGAGTTCCACGAACAGGCCGCGGTCCTCGATCTCGCGCAGTACCTCGCGGACGCTCATCGGGCATCCGCCCCGACCAGCTCGGTGACGGCGGTGTCCCCGGCGCGCTCCTCCACGAGGGCGGCGAGCGCGGAGATGTCCTCGGCGTCGCTCAGCTCGTCGAGGGTGACGTCCACGTCGAGGGCTTCGAGGATCTGGTACTGCAGCGTGACGGCTTGCAGTGAGCTGGTGCCGAGGGCGCTCAGGCCGCGTGCGGCGACCACGTCGTCGGCGGGCAGCTGCAGCAGGGTCCGTACGAGCCCGCTCAGCCAGTCGACGAGGCGCGGGCCGGCGGTGGGAGCGGGAGGGGCGGTGGGGGCGGCGCCCGCAACGGTGGCAGTGGTGGCGCCGGCGGCCGGCCGGTCGGTCCGGACGAAGAAGACGGCCTCGGCCAGGCGGATCTCGCTGCCGGGGGCGAGGAGTTCCACGGTACGCGGCCACGCGGTGGGTGCGGGCAGCGAGATCGCCTCGGCCACGCGGGCGGCGAAGCGGGGCATGACCGGGGCGGCGACGTGGGCGAGCAGCCGGGCCGCGGCGAGTTCGAGGGCGATGGCGGTGCGCGCCTCGCTCTCCCAGCCGGCGGTCTCGGCGAGCAGGCCCTCCTTGCGGGAGAAGCGCACGGTGTCGTGGACGATGCCGTCGAGTTCGGCGGCGGCCTCGTTGAGGGAGAAGCCCTCGGAGCCGAGGCTGGCGGAGATGGCGGCGAGGCGGTTGCCGAGGCGGCCGAGGAAGGCGGAGTGCTCCGGCGTCCAGGTACCGGCGTCGGGGGCCGCGCCGCCGTAGTGCTTGGCGACCCGGGATCCGAGGTCGTTCAGCCAGGCCTGCCAGGTGCCGATCAGGGTGTCTTCGAGGGTGGCCTCGTACGCGGCGCGCCGGAAGTTGGTGCGCTCGGCCTCGGGGCGGGTGCGGGAGAGGAAGTAGCGGACGGCGTCGACCGAGTCGGGGCCGAGGATCTCCTTGCCCCAGATGGCGTGGCGGCGGCTGGTGGAGAACTTCTGGCCCTCCAGCAGGTAGAACTCGTTGACGTGGTAGTCGATGTCCGGCGTCCAGCCCGGGAAGGCCAGCTTGTACAGGGCCGGGTAGAGCACCGAGTGGTAGAAGCTGTTGTCGTAGCCGAAGAAGTGGACGATCTTCCAGTCCTGCTGCGGTTCGGCGGCCTTCCAGTTCTCTCCGAGCCGGGCGCCGAGGGCCTGGATGCCGTACAGGAAGCCGTAGGACATCTCGGGCCACACCCAGATGACCTGCCCGTCCAGGTCCGTCTCGGCCGGGGGAACGCCCCAGGAGGAGGGATGGCTGACGGGGATGTCGAGGCTGGGGCGGCGGAAGAGGCGGTCGGTGAGCTCGCGGAGCCTGGCCGGGACCCGGCCCAGGCGGTGGTGGGCGTCGAGGTCCTCGCGGAACTCGTGCAGCGGAAGCGACCAGCGGGAGACCGGGCCGCGGCGCGGAGGTGCCGGGGAGAGGGCGGAGACCGGGCCGGTCAGGTCGGTGACGACGTTGGGCTCGCCGCACTGCTCGCAGATGTTGCCGCCGGCGCCCGAACCGCAGCCGGGGCAGTCGCCCTTGACGTCCACCTCGTAGAGGTACCGGCCGGTCTCGGCGTCGAACAGGGCGTCCGCCTCGGTGACCGTGACCCGGCCCGAGGAGACCGTACGGGAGAAGAAGTCCCGCAGACCGGCCCGGTACTCCGGTGCGGTGTCGGTGACGGTGTACTGGTCGAGCGAGATGTCCATCAGCTCGAGCGTCTTGGCTATCTCGGCGCTGTAGTGGGCGGCGGCTTCGGCCGGTTCGACGCCGTCGGCGGCGGCCGCGGCGACCACATAGCTCTGGTAGTCGTCGCTGCCGGTGAGGTGCCAGGCCTTGGTGCCGTTCAGCCGCTGGTGGCGGACGAAGACGTCGGCGCCGAGGTAGGGGCCCGACAGGTGGCCGAGGTGCAGGTCGCCGTTGGGGGTGGGCGGGGTGGAGAAGACGAAGACGGGGCGGTCGCCGAAGTCCTTGCGCTCGGCGCTGAGCGCCGAGGTGAGCGCGCGCCCGGCGTCGCGCCAGTACTGGGTGAGGAAGACCAGGTCGGTGTCCCCGGTGTTCTCCAGGACGTGGGACTCGAACGGCTCGAAGAGGACGACCGTGCCCGGGGCGGCGGGGTGGCGCTCGCCGTCGACGAGGAACTCGCCGCGGCCGCTGACGATGACGAAGAACTCGGTCTCGTCGTGCTGGTGGCTGTCGGAGCTGGTGCCGGGCGCGACCCGGCCCCAGCCGGCGCCGACGCCGAGACCGTGGATGTCGCTCATGTCGATGCCGAAGGCCTCGCTGAGTACGGTGGCGTCATAGGTGTTGATGATCACGAAACGTCGTCCTTTCCGGGGGACGGAGCGAGGAGCAGGTGCGCGGTCTGTGCCGCGATGGCGGGGGCCAGCCGGTACCCGGAGCCGCTGGCGGCTCCCGCGAACACCACGCGGCCGTCGGCCGTGAGCGGGCGGACGAGTGGTTCGAAGCCGGGGCCGTACGCGTCGCAGAAGACGCGTCCGGAGACGCAGTGCTCGATCAGGTGGGGTGCGTAGCGGGCCAGGACGGCGAGGGCCGCGTCCCGGTCGGCGGGGGTCAGGCTCGACGCGACGGTGTCCGGGTCGACGTCCCATTCCTGGCAGGTGTAGCTGAACAGCCAGTGCCCGCGCTCGTGGTAGGGCAGCAGGAAGGCGTCCTCGTCCTGGAAGACCACCGCCCGGTCGCCGGCGGCGGGCGGGACCTCGATGTGCAGGGCCACGATCTTCTTCACGCGGGCCCCGAGCGGTGCGACGAGGTCCTTCCAGGCGGGGGCCGCGAGCCAGGGGCCGGGGGCCAGGACCACCCGTCCGGCACGGAGCGTGCCGCCCGTGCCCAGCGAGAGCTCCACCGAGTCGGCGCCGGGCGTCACCGCGGTGACCTCGACGCCCTCGCGGAACTCCGCGGTGCGGCGCAGATCGCGCGCCAGCAGCTGGGTGAGGGCGTGGACGTCCGCGTACTGGCAGCCGTCGCCCTCCCAGGCGGCGGTGCCCTCCGGCAGCAGGGCGGTCGCGCCGGCCACCTCGCGGACGGGCCGCAGCCGCGCCTGCGGCAGGTAGACCTCCTGCAGCCGATCCTGCGCCGAAGCGGGTGCCACCACCGTCATGTCCAGGCTGTGGATGGGCAGTTCGGGGCGGGCCGCCTTGAGCGCCGCGTAGCGTTCCTGGCTGTGGGCGGCCATGGCCCGGATCCGCTCCGAGGAGCCGCGGGGGAAGTGCAGACCCGCCGAGCGGCGGGTGGCGCCGCTGCCGACCGCGTCCCGCTCCACGACCACCAGACGGGCCCGCGGCTGCCGGGTGAGGATCTCCTGGGCGATGCTGAGGCCGAGGACGCCGCCTCCGACCACCGCGATGTCGTACGCCTCCGGTTCCCGCGGCGGCGGGGTCATCACGCGGTCCATGCGGCGCTCGCCTCGGGGGACTTGGCGGACCACTCGATGAAGGACGCCAGCTGCTCGTCACTGCGCACCCCGCACAGCCGGTCCGCGATGCGCTGGCTGCGCCAGGCGTTCAGGCTGAGGTTGGGGTCGGCGAGGCCGCGCTGCCCGCGCGCGGCGTTCTGGACGAAGATGCTGCGGTCGGCCGGGCCGTCCCAGCGCACCGCGAAGTCCTCGTCGATGCGCAGTTCGTCGCCGTCGCGTTCCAGCCGGTCGGCGATCGGGGCGAGGAAGTCCATCCGGGCCGGCCGGAAGCCGGTGGCCCAGACGACGACGTCCGCGTCGAAGTGCTCCGCGGGGGCGCCGGGCTCGTCGTTGTGCCGGACGGTCAGGTCCCAGCCCCCGACGGGGTTCTCCTCGACCGCGACGACGTCCCGGTTGGGGTGCAGCCCGACGAGGTCGCTGTTGCCCTCCACGAAGCGGTGGACGTAGACGGCCTGGTAGACGTCGCGCAGCGTGGACTCGGAGATGCCGTCGCTGCTGAGGACGTGCTGGGCGTTGAAGCTGGCGCGTGCCTCGGGGCGCAGGCCGTAGAAGTAGTCCGAGTGGGACGGCATGTAGTAGTCGTTGGTGAAGGGCGAGTCGTCGATCGGGAAGTAGTTGCGGCGGCGCGAGATCCACGAGACGCGGCGCGGCCGTTCGCCGGCGGGCCGGGAGATCAGGTCCAGGAAGGCCTCGGCGCCGGACTGGCCGCCGCCGACCACGACGACGCGCTTGCCGCCCAGGTTCCGGGCCGCCTCGACGTAGTCGTTGACGTGGAACTGGGTGGGGCCGAGCGTGCCCTGCGGCGGGACCCAGGGCTGGTTGCCCACGCCGACGACGATGTTCTCGGCCGTGACCGTGCGGCGGTCGGTGCGCAGGGTGAAGACCTCGTCGAAGCCGACCTCCTCCACGGTCTCGCCGAAGACGACGTTCGGGTTGCGCCGGGCCGCCCAGGCCAGGTAGTTGCGGAACTCCAGGCGCGGTACGTCGGCGAACTGGGCGTTGAGGAAGTGGTACACCCGGCCCTGGTCGTGCAGGTAGGACAGGAAGGAGAAGGGACTCTGCGGGTCGGCGAGGCTGACGAGGTCCTTGAACATCGAGACCTGCAGGGTGGCGCCGGGTATCTGCTGGTTGTCGTGCCAGCCGAAGGCTTCCTTCCGGTCGATGAAGAGGTTGTCCACCTCCGGACGACCGTGGAGCAGTGAGGCCAGGCTGAGGTTCGCGGGGCCCACTCCGATGCCGATGCAGCGGTAGTGGTCGGACCCGGGGCGGACGGGGTTGGTGCTCATGCGGTCGTCTCCTTCGAGGCGTGCCGGCGGCTGACCGGCCGAGTCGTGCTGATGACGGCGGTACGTGCGGCGGTACGTGCGGGGATGCGGGTCACTTGGCGGACGCGGGTTCGGGCACGGGCACGGATTCGGGCACGGGTTCGGGCGCAGGCGCGGGTGCAGGCGCGGGTGCGGGCGGTCCGGGTGCGGGACGGCGTACGGCGATGAGCCCGAAGACCGTCGCGAGCAGCGACCCCATGGCCACCACGGGCCACACGAGACCGTCCAGCCGCAGGTAGAGCCAGCTGCCGATCATCGGACCCACGGCGGTGCCCAGACCGAACACGAACTGGAAGCTGCCGATGTACCGGGAGCGCAGCCTCGCCGGTCCGGCGGTCGCGGGGTAGGCGAACACCGCGGGGCCGCCGATGATCTCGCCGATCGACCAGATGAGCGTGCCGACGATCACGGCCGCGGGTCCGATGGGCAGGCCGTAGAAGGCCACACCGGCGCCGACCAGCGCGAATCCCAGACCGATCGTCACCTTCAGCGGCCACTCCTGCGAGAGCTTGGTGAGCAGCAGCTCGAAGGCGATGACGATGAACCCGTTGAGGGAGACGGCGAGGGTGTACCAGAAGAGCGCCAGCCCCTCGTCCTTCATGTAGAGCGGCAGCGTGGACAGGTACTGCATGTACACGGCCGCGTGGCACAGGGCCGCGATCAGGTACAGGAGGTACCGGCGGTCCCGGAGCACCGCCGCGTACCCGCCGGGCGCCGCGTCCGCGTCCGCGTCCGTCGTGGCGCCGGCCGGGGCGGGACCGACCCGGGCGGGCAGGGTCGCCCAGGCGAACACGGCGTAGGCCAGGGCGATCACGGCCTCGCCCCAGAACAGCAGGGTGTACCCGTGGCCGCCCGCGTTGTAGAGGGCGAACCCGACCAGCGGCGCGGCCGTCGCGCCCAGGTTGAGCCCGAAACGGTACATCGCGAAGATCATGACCTGCCGGTTCTCGGCGGTCAGTTCGGCCAGCAGTGTTGCCGACGCCGGCCGGAACAGCTGCGAGCCGAGGCTCACCAGGGCGATCGCGGCGAGCAGCGCCGGGAAGCTCGGCACGTAGAGCAGGGCGGCGGTGAGCACGCTCGTGCTGCCCATCGAGACGACCGTGGCGTTGCGCACGCCCATCCGGTCCGCCAGGGTGCCGCCGATCAGCGAGCCGACGACGGCTCCCGCCCCGTAGACGCCCAGGGCCAGGACGGTGTGTCCGTCGGAGTAGCCCTTGGCGGTGAGGAACAGGACGAGGAAGATCTGGAGGAAACCGCTGAGGCGGTTGACCAGGACCCCGGCGAGCACGGTCTTCACCGCGAGCGGGGCCTCGCGGAAGGTGCCCCAGACGGTGGCGCGTTGCTCCTTCTCCGCGGTGGCGGCGGCGGTGGCGGCGGTGCCGGCGTCCGCGGCCTCGGTGGTGGTGTCAGAGGCCATGTCCTTCCGCCCTCCCCACGGTCAGCGTCACGGCGGCGCGGACCCGGCGCTCCAGCTCGTCCAGTTCCTGCGCGGAGGGTGCGTCGATGAGGAAGGTGACCGCCCGGTCGTCGGAGCTGGCCAGCGGCGACAGCCGGGCGCCCTTCTCCTTGAGCACCAGGACCGCCCGCAGCGCGGCCGGGTCGTCGGCCTCGCCCGGGGTGATCTCCGGCCAGATGCCGCCCTCGCCGACCCAGACGGGGGTGATCCCCGGCCAGTCGACGGAGACGTTCTCCAGGGTGCCGGGGGTGTGGTCCAGGTAGACCTGGCGGGTCCAGCGGCGCGGCGCCGGGTAGTCGGCGGGCTCGCCCAGCGCGATCTTGACGATCTCGGGCTCCAGGGGCCGGCCGGTGGCCAGGTGGTACAGCGCGAGCAGACCGTCGCCCGGCGTCCGGGCGGCGACCTCCATCAGGTAGGCCCGCCCGTCCGCACCCGTGCGCCACTCGGCGTGGGCGATGCCGTCGCGGAAGCCGAGGGTCCGCAGCAGCCGGCGGTTGGCGTCCAGCAGTCGGCCGTCCACCCCGGGGCGGGCGCTGGGCACCGAGTGGGACAGCTCCACGAACGAGCGGGCGTCCGACTCGGTGGTCTCCTTGCTCGTGACCGAGGTGAAGACGATCTCGCCGCCCTGCACCAGGCTCTCGACCGAGTACTCGTGGCCCTCGACCTTCTGCTCGACCAGCAGGGTCTCGTACTCGGGGTAGCCGGCCAGCTCGGCCCGCAGCCCGGCCGCGTCCGCGACCGTCACCACGCCCGAACTGGAATGGCGGGTGGCGGGCTTGGCCACCACCGGGTACGGCAGCCCGTCCAGGGCGGTGTCCTCCCGCTCCCCCGGCGGGATCACCAGGGAGGCGGGGCTGAACTCGTCCAGGTACCAGCGCTGCAGGTACTTGCTGCGGCAGGCGCGGGTCGCCCGCAGCCCCGGGCCCGGCAGGCCGAGCGCGTCGCCCAGCAGGCCGGTCGGCTCCACCAGCGTCTCGCCCACCGCGTACGCGCCGACGATCGTGTACCTGTGCCGCCAGGCGCGGGCGCGGGCGATGAACCCCGGCAGGAACGATCCCTCCTGGTCGAGGGAGCCGTCCACGAAGGCGATGTCGTCGAGCAGGAACGCCGGGTGCTCCGGGTCCTTGCGGGCGGCTTCCGCGGCATCGCGGTAGCCCGCCGGTGTGATGAGCAGGACCTTCAGGCCGCGGGCGGCGAGCTCCGCCAGGTAGCGGGGGTTGCGGCAGACGACCCAGAAGGCACCGGTGAGGACGAAGGCCTCGGGCGCGGTCTCGGGCGCGGTCTCGGAACCGGCCTCCACAGCGGCTTCGGGTTCTGATGCGGTGGTCATGCGTCGGCTCCTCGGGGGGCGGGGACGGTGTCGGTGAACGTGCTGCCCAGGCCGTTGGAGTCCAGGAAGGCCATCCAGTGGCCGGCCTCCTCCTCGGACTGGCCGGCGCGGTGCAGACCGGGGGGCAGCGCCCCGGCCAGCAGGCGGGTGACGCCGTAGGCGATCGGCAGCGATACGGCGCGGGCCATCGCGCTCTCCGACTCCTCGCCGGTCAGGTCCATCAGGTAGGAGCCCTGCCAGCGCTTCCCGTCGGCGGCGCGTACGTCCAGCGCCACGGAGAGCACCACGCGGTCGCGGTCGGCCTCGGTGGTCGGGTGCCGTTCGGCCAGCTCCTTGGCGAGCCGGCGGACCTGTGCCTCGTCACCGGAGGCCACGACCTGGAAGACCGGTTCCCAGGCGGCGCGCCAGCCGGCGTTGCGCAGGGTGCCGCGGACGAAGGTGCGCAGGTGCCAGCCCTCGGGGATGCCGTACTGGGAGACGAAGGGGACGCTGTCCCGGTTGGGGTAGACCTCGAAGTCCTCGCCGGCCAGGCGGTGGACGGTGGTGGCCTCCCACGGGCGTGCGGCGGTGCTCTCGACGCCGTCGGCGATGTGGCGCGCGGCGGAGCCGAGAGCGGCGAGCACGCCGTACGGCGCCCAGCTGAAGCGGTAGCGGAACGCGTTGGGCACGGCGGGGATGCCGCCGCAGTAGGAGGTGAAGTCGACCGACTCGGCGGTGTCCCCGATGGCCTCACGGGCTCGTGCGACCAGCAGGTGCGCCATCAGGTGGTCGATGCCGGGGTCGAGTCCGGCCTCGGTCAGGACCACGATGCCCGCCTCGGCGGCGCGCTCCTGGAGCCCGGCGATCTCCTCGGAGACGTAGCTGGTGCAGGCGAAGTGCGCCCGGCGGTCGATGGCGAGGCGCAGCAGCCGGGGGTGTTCGGCGGCGGGCAGCATGGACACGATCACGTCCCCGGCGCCCACCTCGGCCTCCAGGGCCCCGTCCGTCAGGGCCCGTACCTCGGCGTGGCCGGTCAGGCCCAGGGCGGCGAGCCGGTCGGCGGCGCGCTCGGCCGTGCGGTCCCACAGCACGACGTGGCCGGCCTGCGCGCACAGCAGCCCGAGGCCGCTGCGGCCGGTCGAGAGGCCGGTGCCTATCCAGTGGACGGTGCCGCCGGCGGGCACCGGGGCGGGCACCGGGGCGGGCACCGGGGCGGGCGCTATCCGGTCAGCGGGCATCTGCGTACTCCTTGCGCTCGTCGTCGTCCGCGCGGTGCCCGGCGGCTTCGCCGTTCCCGGTCCCGGCGACGGCGGTCTCGAATACGCCCAGGCAGCGCGCCCAGACCGGATCGGCCCCGCCGAGGTCCGCCAGGACGGGCCACAGCTCCGCCGAGAAGGCCCGGCTGGCCTCCACCGGGAGCAGCGAGGGCAGGTTGTCGATGGCGATGAGGTCGGCCGGCCGGTCGCCGTCGCGCAGGCGGCGTACCGGCCGGTCCCAGTCGGTGAGTTCGGTGTAGACCGGCAGGACGTTGCAGGCCGAGGTCACGTCACAGGTGACGTCCGAGACCACGGAGAGGCGCCGGGGGCCGTCGAGGTCCGCGTGGGTCAGGAACGGGGGCGTGGGCCGGTTCATCAGGACGGTGTTGACGAGGATGTCGTGGTCCAGCAGGGCCGCGCGGTCCAGCGCGGCCGTCTCCTGGACGTCCCACCGGGTGGGGGTGAGGCCCGCCGTGGCCAGGGCGTCGCACGCACCGCGGCCGCTGCGCCCGAGGGCGCCGATCACCAGCGCGCTCCCGTTCTCGCCGGGCTCCTTCAGCAGGGCGTCCAGCGCCTCCAGGCCGGTCGGGACGAGCGGGGTCCGCAGCCGCCCGCGCCGGTGCAGGACGGCCAGCGCCGCGCCGACGTAGCCGGCCCAGTAGCCGAAGGCCGCCAGCCGCCGGCCGTCGGCGCTGGTCAGGTACTCCAGGTCGAGGAGTGCGCCGCCGCCCGCCGTGAACCGGGCGAGCAGCTCGCTCGCCCCGGTCTGGCCCTTGTAGGCGTGGCCGAAGTAGATGTGGCGGTGGATCAGCTCCTCGGGGCTCTCGGGGAGCTCCTTCAGGCCCAGGACGTGGGTGCTGCCGGGCGCATCGGTCCAGCTGCCCGTCTCGGCGGGGCGGCAGCCCGCGGCGAGGTACTCCTCGAGGGGGAAGACGCGCTGCGCCGATTCCTCGACGGTGATCTCGACGCCCCGGCCCACCAGGCGGGCGGCGTCCTCGGGGACGAGGGGCGCGCGGCGCTCGCTCGGCCGGGATTCGGCCCGCATCCAAAGATGTGGATTGTCTGACATGTGGTTCGTTTCTCCCTCATGAGGAAAAGCGCTGACTTATTGCTATAAGTCTGAAAAAAAATGGGCAGGCGGTAGCCTTGGGTGTGCTCACTGCGGAGGCGGATCGCGCCGCTACAGCACCGGGATCCGCGCGTTGGCCAGCGGCCGGTACGTCACTTCGGCGGGCCCGAACGGCCCGGAGGGCAGGTGTGCCGGGTCGAACCCGGAGTCCAGCAGCGTCCCGACGACCGCGCCGGCCATCGCCACCGCCAGGTTCTCTCCGGGACACCGGTGGGCGGCGGCGCCGAAGGTGAAGACCGCCGGCGCCTCGCGGCCGGGCCGGAAGGCGTGCGGTTCGGGGTTGACCGCCGGGTCCCGGTTGGCGGCGGCGAGCAGCACCAGCACCTGCTCGCCCGGCGCGACCTGTGCGGCGCCGTGCCGGAACGGCTCGGCGGCGAAACGGCGGGTGTTCTGGATCGGCGCGTCGTGCCGGACCACCTCGCGGACGAACGCCTCCCGCTCGGCCGGGGACTTGGGAGTCTCCTCCCTGGTCAGCGCCAGCAGCGTGTTCCCGATCAGGCCGGCCGTGGCGTCGTACGTCTGGGACAGGAACCCGACCGCGTTGGCCAGCAGCGGGGCCGTCCGGGTCCAGGAGGCCTCGCGCGCCGCCCGTACGAGCGCGGCGAGCAGCCCGGCCCCGGCCTCCTCTGCGGCCCTGGCGGCCCCTGCGGCCCCTGCGGCCTCGATGCCGGGGCCGAGCAACTCCCGCAGCCCGGCCGCGGCGAGCGCCGCCGCCCGCTGCTGCTCCGGGGTGGCCAGGGCGGGGATGCACTGGACGAACTCGCCGATCAGCCGTGCGGCGTGCGCCGATCCGTCCGCGTCCAGCCCGCACAGGCCGGCCACGACCCGGGCGGGAACGGCGAACATCAGCTCCTCGAAGGGGACTTCGCCGCCCGTCGCGAGGGCCGCCCGGGTCTGCTCGGCGGCCAGCCGCGCGGCGTGCGCGGGATCGGCGGTCCCCAGCGCCTGGGCGACCACGCCCTTGAGGCGGTGCTGCAGGTCGCCGTCGGTCATCCGCACCAGATCCCCGAACACCTCCCCCGCGGCCGTGCCGGCGATTCCGGCGGGCACCGGCTCGGCCACCGGGCGGACCCGCAGGGCGGCGGAGCCCAGCACGGCGCGCACCGCCGCCGCGTCCGCCGCGACCCAGGCGTTCACGGCCGGGTCGTAGGCGAAGGGACGCTCGGCCACCAGGGCCGCGTAGCCGGGGTACGGGTCCGCCAGCCTGACCGCTTCGATCGGGTGGGTCATCTGGATGCTCCTTGCTGGGTGCTCGGCATGTCGGTGCCCGGGGCCGGGCGGGGGCGTCGTTGGGGGAAGCGTGCGTCAGAGATAGCGGGCGGGAAGCGCGGCGCGCCGGGCGTCGAGGGTGCCCGCGATCGTCAGCCGCATGACCTCCGAGGTGCCCTCGTATATCCGCAGGGAACGGATCTGCCGGTACAGGCGCTCGGTGACGCTGTCGGCGACCACGCCCGCCGCGCCGAGCACCTGCACGGCGGAGTCGACGACGTGCTGGGCCTCCTCGGTCGCGTACAGCTTGGCGATGCTCGAATGCCGGGCGAAGCGCCTGCTGCCCTGGTCGGCCTCCCAGCCCGCCCGCGCCACCAGCAGCGCGGCCGCGTTGAGCCGCACGTCCATGTCGGCCAGCGTCGCCTTGGTCAGCTGGAGGTCGATCAGCTTGTCGTTGCCGATTCGCCGGGTGCGGGCGTGGGCCAGTGCCGTGTCGGCGGCCCGGCGGGCGAACCCGAGCGCCGCCGCACCGACCGTCATCCGGAACCGCTCCAGCAGGTCCATGGCGATGACGAAGCCCTTGCCCGGCTTGCCCAGCACGGCTTCCCGGGGCAGCCGGCAGTCCTCGAAGGAGAGGTGGCCGAAGGCGCGCGGAGCGACCGCGTCCAGGCCGTGGACCCGCAGGCCGCGGGAGTCGGCCGGGACGAGGAAGGCGCTCAGCCCCAGCGGGCCGGGGCCCTCGCCGGTGCGGGCGATGACGACGTACACGTCCGCGATCCCGGCGTTGGCGATCCACGCCTT
Source organism: Streptomyces sp. NPDC046303 (assembly GCF_055588085.1). Taxonomy (NCBI): domain Bacteria; kingdom Bacillati; phylum Actinomycetota; class Actinomycetes; order Kitasatosporales; family Streptomycetaceae; genus Streptomyces; species Streptomyces sp. NPDC046303. Next base: position 228,246 of record NZ_JBVJFA010000007.1, on the reverse strand, counting down.
CTGACCGTTCAGGACGTATCCGCCGTCCTCGTCGCGCTCGGCCCGCAGCCCGACCGAGGCGATGTCCGAACCCGCCTCGTGCTCGGAGACCGCGAACGCGCCGATGAGCGAACCCCGGGCCATCCGCGGCAGGTAGCGCTCCTTCTGCTCCTCGCTGCCGTACCGGATGACCGGCGTGGCGGCGAGGGCCTGGATGGAGAAGGCGAAGTCGGCCAGGTCCTCGGCGTAGGCGAGCGCCTCACGCGTCAGGCAGATGCTGCGGAAGTCACCGGGCAGGGCGTCGGGCGCGGTCCGCGGGTCCAGGAAGGCGAGCCAGCCGTCCTCGCCGAGCGTGCGGACCAGTTGCCGTCCGGCCTTCTCCGGGCCCTGTCGGCGGACCTCGTTCCACAGGGGGGCCCGGCCGTCGCACCAGGTGCCGATGGCGTTCGCCAGGCCGCGGTGCCGGTCGTCGTAGAAGGGGAGGGCCAGGATGTCCTGATCGAAGGCGCTGGTGAGTTCCAAGACAGTTCTCCGTGCGAGGGGGCGGGCGTCGGCGGGTACGGCGTCAGGCGTCAGGGCGTCGAGGGCGGCCCGGACGATCGTCAGATGAGCAGGCCGGCATCGTCCTCGTCGGCGTGAGCGGCGGCCGATGGCGACGCGGCACGGACCTGCCCGACCAGCTTGTGCTCGACGAAGTAGGCGAAGGAGGCGTAACCGCGCCAGATGCGGCGCCACTCCCGTTGCACGGCTTCCTCGCCGGAGGTACGCCGGACGCCGTCGAGGTAGGAGACGATGATGTCGGCCGACTGCCGGGCGTGCCCGGCGGAGAAGTTGTCGATCGACAGGTGCGCCTGCTCGTAGCCCGCATCGAGGTTGTGGCTGCGCAGCTTCTGTATCTCGTGCAGCCGCATCGCTCCGAGCCCGAACATCTCGATGCCCAGGTTGTAGCCGAGGATCTCGTTGTAAAGGGTGTCGGGGAACAGCGCCAGGCACACCTGGTGGATGGAGAACCCGTAGAGCCCGTCCGGCAGATCGCCCTGCTCCAGGAACTCGTCCTGGCGGATGTGCGGCAGGTGGATGTCCATACTGGCCAGCACCTGGTGGATGAGCGTGATGTGGTTCTTGTCGAGGTCGCCGCGGCCCATCTCGTCGGCGTAGATGGAGAACAGCATGTGGTCGCTCTGCCGGTGGTTCCGGCCGAGGTTGCCGATGCGCTGCGCCCAGGTGCCGTCGATCAGGCTGCCGAGGGCGAAGGTGCTCTGCTCGAAGATCACGGTGTCGCGGTCGGGGATCTCCGTGAGGGGCTGGTACGGGTTCACCAGCTTGTCCCAGTAGATCGCCTCGACGCGCGCCATCAGCGCCTCGGGCGTGTAGTCGAAGTACTCCGCGTCGGTGAGGATGCCGCCGGCTCCGTGCGTGAACAGCACTTCCGCGTCGGCGAGGTTGGCTTCGGCCCGGTCGCGGGCGGTCCCCAGGATGTGGGGGAACTGCTCGATGTTGACCACGCGGTGGAACAGCTGCCGGTCGTCGAGGCCGGAGGGGGCCTCGACCAGGACCGTATCGGCCGGGTCGCTGCCGCGCAGCGCCTCGGACCAGGCCAGGGCCTGTGCGTCGCCGGCGGTGTTCGGCCGGAAGTCGAGGTCCGCCGGCTCACCCGCCGCGATGGCCTGCGCCCACGCGGTGAACACGGCCGCCTCGTGCTCGTCGAAGATGCCGAACATCGGCCCGCCGAACTTGATGGACCGCAGGAACCGGCACACGCCCTCGCGGGCGGGCTTCATCTGCCGGGCCTCGCGGAACTGGCCGACGAAGGCCGCCAGATCCATGTTCTCGTCGTCGAGCCACTCCGACAGCCGCCGGTCGCCGAGGCGCACGCTGCGGTGCTGGCGGCCCGCGTACGGCGCGTGCCGGGCCACGATCCGTCCGACCTTGGCGTCCAGGGACAGTCCGTCGTGCCAGTCGGCCAGTTCGCCGAGGAGCGCGGTGTGCTCCCGCTCCAGGCGCAGCACCAGCTCGATCGCGCGGGTCGTCCGCTGCCGGTCCTGCGCGCCGGTCGGCGAGCTCTCCGTCAGCGTGAGGTACTCGGCGAGGACCGTACGGGCCTGGGCCTCGTCCAGGAAGGGAGTGGCCGTACCCAGCAGCAGGTCGTCGATGCCCAGGGCGGCCACGGCGTAGTGCACGCCGACCACTTCGGGCAGGAAGGAGGCGGGCAGCCGGGAGAGCGCGAGGTAGAACGAGGCGTGCAGCGCGGTCAGCGGTCGCGCCTCGGTCTCCTTCAGGAAGTCCACGGTCTCGATCTCGGGCAGGTGCACCTCGAGCTCGGCCAGCGCCCGCCGCCGTGTGGCGAGCAACCCGCGCTCGGGGGTGCCCTCACCCTGGAGGTGGAAGTACTGGCCGAAGAGCCGGTTGACGATGACCGACGGCTGGGTGGCGGTCTGCGAGACGTTGTCCAGCCAGCAGCCGGCGAGCAGCATGAGGGGTGCGCGCTGGCGCAGGACGAGGCGGTACGTCTGCGAGCCGCGCTCGCGCAGGCCGGCCAGGTCCGGTTCCAGGGCGGTGCGGGCCTGCCGGACGCGGGCGGCGATCGCGTCGGCGTCCGCGGGGGCCTCGTCCCCGGCCGTGGGCAGGAAGGCGTGCAGGGCCCGGCGGGCGACGAGCAGGGTCGTCTCGCTCTCCTGGTCGTCGAGGAGTTGCCGGAAGATGCCGGCCGGTCCGGCGTCGAGGACCGCGGTGGCGTCCTCGGCGGCCTTCGGGCTGAACCGGAAGGGGCCGCGGGGCAGGGAGGTGGTCCGGTCCGGGAGGGGGAATCCGGTGTGCGCGTTCATCAGAACTCCGAGGTTTCGTCGCTCGTCGGCTGCTGGGCGGCGGACAGCTTGCGCAGGAGTACGCCGACGCGTACGCCCGGCACGCTCGACGCCAGGAGGTAGAGACCGCCGTCGCGCAGCGCTCCCGCCCCGGCGCGGTCCACGAGGTTGATCAGGGGGTCGGCGGCGAAGCAGTGCCCGACGCGGGCGATGTTGTCCAGGAACAACTGGTCGGCGCTGAACCCGGCCTGACGTTCCTTCAGGACGGCGATCGGCTTGAAGAGGTTCGGGTGGAGCAGGCCGTCCACGTCCTTGAGGGTCAGCTCGAGGGGGGTGAGGATGCGGTCGTTGACCACTCGGGCCAGGTCCGAGCTGATCTCGTTGGACCAGCCGAGCGAAGGCAGGTCCTGCGCGGAGGCGCCGCCGAGGATCTCGTACGCGTCCTCGCCGTACGGCCGGGCGCTGACCAGGCAGGCGGCCGAACCGTCGCTGAACAGGGCGAAGTTCTCCATGCGTGTCGCCTCGTCGGATATCCGGTCGGTGGTGACGACCAGCACGGTGCGGTGCTGCCCGGAGGCCACCAGCGCCTGCGCGAGGCGCACTCCGACGAGCAGATTGGTGCAGCGGTTCAGGGTGACGCCGGTGAAGGCGGCGTCGGTCAGCCCCAGTCCGGTCATGACCGCCTGGACGAAGCCCCCGTGCGTCCGGGGTCCGCCGGGGAACCGGGTCGAGCAGAGGATGAGGGCGTCGACCTGGTCGGGTCCCGCCCCGGCCGCGGCGAGCGTCGCCCGGCCGCTCTCCACGGCCAGGGTCTCCAGGTTCTTTCCGGTGCGGTGGATCGTTCCCCAGCCCCACAGCGAGGCCTTGGCCGGCATGCGCAGCTCGGCGGCGCGTGCGGTCAGGTTCGTCATGGTCGTGTGGTCGGCCGGGTTCTCGCCGAGGACGTAGCGCGGGGCGGACAGATGGACGGAGGTGGCGTTCACCGTGGGGAGTCGCTTTCCTGACCGGCCGGCGGGGCCGGTGTCATCATCGCGTTGGCTGCGGGATAGGGAAGGGCGTCCGCTCCGAAGCCGAAGGTCCCGTGGGTACGGATCTCCTCGGCGGCCCGGACGACCGAACCGAGCGCCGCCCGGGCCAGCGCCGAGCCGACGCTGATCCGTCGTACGCCGAGTTCGCCGAGCTCGGCCACGGACAGCGGCAGGGCGGGCGAACCCATCAGGACGTTGACCGGGCGCCGGACCGCGGCACACACGGCGCGCACCGCCTCGGCGTCCGGGAGGCCCGGCGCGTAGAGGACGTCGGCGCCCGCGGCCTCGTACGCCTGGAGCCGGCGGATGGTGTCCGCCAGGTCGGATCGGCCCTGGAAGAAGTTCTCGGCGCGGGCCGTCACGGTGAAGGGGAAGTCGAGCTCCCGGGCGGCGGCCACGGCCGCGGCCACGCGCTCCACGGCCTCGCCCAGGGGGCGTACGGGGTCGTCGGCCCGGCCGGTGGAGTCCTCGATCGAGCCGCCGACCAGACCGGCTGCGGCGGCGAGCCGAATGGTCTCGGCCACGTCCTTCGGCGTGTCGCCGAAACCGCTCTCGAGGTCGGCGGAGACCGGCAGGTGCGTCGCCGCCACGATCTCCGCGGCGTTCGCGAGGATGTCCCGCCTGCCCACCTGATGGGTTCCGTCGGGCCGGCCGAGGCTATAGGCCAGCCCCGCACCGGTGGTGGCGAGGGCCGCGAATCCGAGGCCGGTCAGCAGCCGCGCCGTTCCCGCGTCCCACGGGTTGGGGATCACGAAGGGCTCGGTGCCCTGGTGGAGCCGGCGGAAGGCCAGGGCGCGGGCATGCTGGTCGGCGGGGTCGACGGGGCATGCGGGGTAGCCGGGGTATTCGGGGTCTTCGGAGGGGGTAACAGGCAGGTTCACGGCAGGAGTTCCTCTGTGGCGCTGGTGTCGTACGGGTCCGGCACGGTCAGATGAGTTCGACGTGCCAGTCGCCAGGCTGCCCGACACCGGGCGCTCCGGACAGGAGCGACCGGAGGATGTCGGTGACGGACCGCGAGCGGCCGTCGAAGTAGAAGTGGCCGCCCTCGGACCAGTGCCGGGCCGGCGGCCGGAGGCATTCCCGGTCCCAGGGCTGCAGCCCGGCCTCGCCGATGTGCGGATCGTCCAGACCGTTGATCAAGGTCACCGGTACGGACAGGGGTGCGGCCGGCCGGTACGTGTACCCGGCGACCATGCGGAAGTCGGCGCGGAGGTTCGGCAGGAGCAGCTCCTGCAGGGCCTCGTCGGCCATGACCTCCGGCGGCAGTCCGCCGAAGAAGCCCACGGCCTGCGTGAACTCCCGGCCTTCCAGCCGGGCGGCCTCCACCACCCGCCGGGTGGGCAGGAGCGAGGGGGCCGAGCAGCCGGAGGCGACCAGGTGGCGGAAGTCCGGCAGGTGGCCGATGCGCCGTGCGACCTCGAAGGCCAGCACCGCGCCGAAGCTGTGGCCGAAAAGGACGAAGGGGCGGTCCGCGGTGGTGGAGATCTCGTGGGCCACGGCGTCGGCGAGTTCCGCTACATCGGTGAGGGCGGGCTCCCGGTAGCGGCGGCCGCGTCCCGGCGGGCAGAGCCCGGCGATCTCGGCCACGCCCGCCAGGTCCGGCTGCCAGCCGAGGAAGGAGCGCGGGTTGCCGCCGGCGTGCGGGAAGCAGTAGACGCGTGCGGCGGGTCCCGGCTCGGATTCCGTTCCGTCGCACATGAACCAGGGGGAAGAGCTCACGGGAACGACCGCGCTCATGGAGTCGCCTTGGGCGTGGGTGAATTCCAGCCAACATCGGCGAGGATCTTTACGTCGTCCGATGCCTGGTGGGCGGTGTCCGTGTGCGCGGCGGACACCGCGAACAAGCCACCGGCCAGCGTGGCGGTAATGCCCGCCGCGGCGATGCGGATCGTCAGGCGCGAGCGGAGCGGCGTACTGGGGCGGGAAAAGGTTTCCAACATTTCGTCAAGCCTCCCGAAAGGGCGGGGCATGCGCCGCCGGACCGTTGAGTGGAGTGGTGGGCGGTCGCTGCGACCCGCCTTGATCACTCTCGAGCCCGGATCGACTTTCGCTCAAGCTTCGAGATGTCTCATATTCCCGCACTGCTAAAATCCGATGGATCCTAAAAGCCGCACACCAGGAAATAAGGGACATTCGGTCGGCCCTACAAGACCTTTTGGGCACCCGGAAACCGGCAGGACGGACGAGTGGGGGAAAGTAATGGAACACGGAATTCCGGATGGGCCGAGCGGTGTGCAGCAGCTCATGTCCGAGCATTTGCAGGCGCTCTCCCGGCTCGTCGCGGGCGGCCTGGCCGACGCGCCCGCAGCGCCGGCCGCACCCTCGGCCGCGACGGCTCCCCCCGACACCCGGATCGGCTACCACTTCGGGCTCCAGGCCATTGCGGCGGCCATCGACGAGGCTCTCGCCGATGCGCGCAAGGAGATCCTGACCGCCCAGCCCGACGGGCCGCGCCCGGGGCCGACGCTGGACGACGCACTCGAATCCGTACGCCGCCAGATCGCGGGGGGCGTCGCCATGCGCACCCTGTATCAGCACACCACGCGATTCGACGAAGCGACGAAGAACTACGTGCGAACCGTCTCCGACTACGGAGTCCAGGTCCGCACACTGGCCGAGTTCTTCGACCGGATGATCATCATCGATGAAAACGTCGCGTTCATCTCCGCGAACGAAGACCGTACGAACGCCCTGGCCATCAGGGAGCCCGCCATCGTGCGCTTCCTCACGGACATGTTCGAGCGCTCCTGGGATCGCGCGGGGCCTTTCCCCTTCGTTTCGACACATGCCACGAGGGCGGCCGAGCAGGTCATTCCCTCACTTCGGAACTCCATCAGCAAATTACTGGTGTCGGGCTATCCCGACAAGCAGATCGCCCGGCGGCTCGGTATCAGCGAGAGATCACTGCAAGGGCATATCGCGGCGATGAAACAGGAACTGGGCGCACACACCCGAATTCAGTTCGGCTACGAACTGGGCAGGAACGAGACCACGCTCATCGTGTGAGGCCCGAGGGCGGGGCACGAAAAGAGGGGCGGCACGAAAAGAGGGGGCGGGGACACGGACAGGGGCGGGGACATGATGTCCCCGCCCCTGTCCGTGTCGCCTCCGGCTTCGCCGCCCCGGCGGGTCACCTCAGCGCGCTGTCTCCACACCGGCCGCCGGCGCGGTGGCCTCCTCGGGTCCGCGCCTGCGGAATCCGGGCATCCGGGATACGGCCACGCCGCCCAGGCAGATGGCACCGCCGAGCAGGGTGACCCAGCCCGGCACCTCGTCCAGCGCGAGCCAGGAAATGAGGACGACCACGGCGGGCACCGCGTAGGTGGTGGCTCCCATCTTCCCCGCGGTGGTCCGCGACAGCGCGTACGCCCAGGTGGTGAAGGCGAGGGCCGTGGGGAAGAGCCCCAGGTAGACCACATTGAGCGTGGCCGACACGGGCGCCGCGGACAGGTTCGACACCAGCTGCCCGCTGAACGGCAGACATGCGACGGTGCCGATCAGACAGCCGTACGTCGTCACCTGCATCGGGGTCGCGTGCCGCAGTGCGGGCTTCTGCAGCACCACGCCGGCCCCGTACGCCACGGCGGCCAGCAGGCAGAGCCCGAGGCCCAGGACCGAGGACGATCCGCCGCCGGAGGACGAGAAGCCGACGACGACCGCGCCGACGAACGAGACGGCCATGCCGGCCAGCAGCAGCGGCGGGAACCCCTCCTTCAGGAACCAGCCGCCGAGCAGCGCGACCACCATCGGCCCGACGTTGACGACCATGGATGCCGTTCCCGCGTCGACCAGTTGCTCTCCCCAGTTCAGTACGACCATGTAGACCCCGAACCACAGCACCCCCGATCCCACGATGCCGGGCCACGCCTGGCGCGGCGGCACTCCGCCGCCCTTCGCCAGCAGCAGGCAGAGCAGTGCCAGCGAGCCGGTCAGGAGTCGTCCCAGCGCCAGCGCCCCGGGTTCGAAATAGTCGGCTGAGGCGCGAATGGACACGAACGCGGAGGCCCACAGCACCACGGTGACCGATGCGGCTAACAGCGCCCCTCGATCCATTCCGGAACGTCCAGATGATGAGTTCATATGAGCAACCTAGCCTGGGCCGCGGTGAACCGGTGACGTCCCCGGCAAGCGGGCGGCGGATCGTTCCAGTTCGCGGAGCATGAGCCCGACCGCCGGGACGGAGGGGGACGTCGACATGGACAGGGCCACCACCTCCCGGTGCACCGTGGGCTCCAGGCGGAGCAGCCGAATCGGCGCCGACGGCGGCCCGCCCAGGGCCAGTTCGGGCAGCACGGCGACGCCCAGGCCTGCCGCGACCAGCCCGATCACGGTCGGATAGTCGTCCGTCCGGTACTCGGCGCGCGGCTCGAAGCCGGCGTGCTCGCACAGTTGCACAAGATGGCGGCGACAGCGGTGGCAGCCCATGATCCAGGATTCCCCCGCCAGTTCGGCGAGTTCCACTTGTCCCGCCTCGGCGAGGCGGTGCCCTTCCGGAACCAGCACGACCAGAGGGTCGGTGAGCAGCGGGCGGACCGCGAGGTCCTTCCACTCCTCCTGCGTGTTCGCGCCCGCGCCGGGGATCTCCGGGTAGCGGAAGGCCAGGGAGATGTCGCAGTCGGCATTGCGGAGCAGGTCGATGGAGCGCGGCGGAGGCGCCTCCGCCAGGGAGACCTCGACGTCCGGATGGGCGGCGCGCATCGCGGCGATGGCGGACGGGATGAGTGCCGACGTGCCGCTGAGGAAGGAGGTGAGCCGCACCCGTCCGGTGCGCAGCCCCGCGAATGCGGCCATCTCCTCCTCGGCCGCGTGGAGTCCGGCGAGCACTCCGGCCGAATGCCGCACCAGGGCCGCACCGGCCTCAGTCACCCGTACTTCGCGGCTGGTACGGATCAAAAGCGGAGTGCCCATCGCCATTTCGAGGGCTTTCATCTGCTGGCTCACGGCCGGCTGGGTACAGCTCAGCTGCCGTGCCGCGGCAGCGAAAGAGCCCGTTTGCGCAACGGCGCGCAGCGTGCGGAGATGACGCGTCTCGATCATGGGGCGAAACGTAAGCAGGAGAAATGGAATCGAGCAACTCCGCTTTTGGCCACGGCGGTATTGGGCGTTATGGACGCATCGGCCGGTCCACAGAGTGATACACGTGCAGTTTTACCGAGTCTTGAACATCAACCGCGAGCGGGGGGTTTGCATAAGAAGTCCTTTCGCCACCGATAAGCAGGATGATCTTGAACGGGTCGCCTATCGGGACAATCGGAGCGAACCGGGCGCGTTGTGCGGTTCGCGATCGCCTCCGCGATGCCCCTGCTTATGGCAGCCAGCAGGTTTCCTTTGGTTGCCGGACGCGCTCGCCGCGACGTACAACGACCCCATGCACGACAAGATCGCCAGCACCGTCCACGGCGCATTCGGAGAAATATTGCAGGGCTACACCGTCGGCGAGCGCGGCTACGAGCACTTCCTCTTCACGGCGCCCGTCGAGGAGCTGACCTGCGCGGCGCGGCTGCGCCGGGCCGAGGGCCCCGGTACGCAGGGACTCACGATCAGCCCGGCCGACCGCACCAAGGCGCTCGCCGCCTTCGAGGCCCTGAGCGCGGAGCTGGGGTCCTCACACGCCGGTCTCACCATCGACATCACGTCGAACATCCCGGTGGCCAAAGGACACGCGAGCTCGACCGCCGACATCCTGGCCGTCGCCCTGCTCTGCATCCGGGAATCCCACCCGGCGACTCCCGCGCCGGTGGCGCACGCGCTCGCGCTCTCCGTGGCACGAAAGCTCGAATACGGCGATTATCTGCTGCATCCCGGAATCGCCTCCTGTGCCCAGCGGTCGCAGACCCTGATCGCGAAATACGATACGGATCTGCGCTGGAGCATCGTCGGAGTCGACGAGGGCGGCTGGGTGCGCACGGAGGAGTTCCACCGGGAAGTCCCGGAGGACCCGGGAAAGGCAAGAATCTACGAGCGGCTCTTCGCCGAACTCGATGCGGCGCTCCTCGCGAACGACGGCGATGCGGCCGCGGAAATAGCGACCCTCAGCAGCGAACTGCACAATGACCGGCTCCCCAAGAAGTCCCTGGGAGACCTCATGGCGGTAAAGAAGGAGTGGGGCGCCCTCGGCGTGTGCGTGGCACACAGCGGAACGGTGGCCGGGCTCATCTTCTCGAAACACCAGACGGACCACGATCTTCGTGTCGCTGAATCCCGGAGAGCACTGCATTCTCTCGGCTACGACAGCGACCTCTACACACTGAAGGAGTCGGGGCGCTCATGAGCCGCGCAGTCACGACGGACTCGACGGACTCGAGGGACTCGGTGGGCTCAGTGGGCTCGGTGGGCTCGGTGGGCTCGGTGGGCTCGGCGACGGAAGCGGGACACGGGGTCCTCCCCGCCTCGGTCGCGGACGAGCCGCAGCCCGCCCCGGAGGAAAAGCCGGCCAGCCGTGTCCGTGCGCAGCTCATGGTGCTCCTCGCGGTCTGCTGCCTGGCCCTCGGCGGAGTCTTCGTCCGGATCAGCGAGGTGGGCCCGGTGGCCACCGGCGGATACCGTTCGCTGCTCGCCGCACCCATGCTGCTCGGCATGGCGATGGCCGCCGCACGCCGCACGCGCCTGAACGCCGCCGCCGCCACGGCCGCCGGCGCCGACCGGCCCGCCACCGCCACCCGGATCGGACGGCGGGACCAGCTCCTGATCGTCCTGGGCGGGCTGTTCCTCGCCGCCGACCTGTGCCTGTGGAACATCTCGTTCCTCTACACCTCGCTGGCCGAGGCGAACCTGCTGGCCAATCTGGTGCCGTTCATCATCGCCCCGCTCTGCTTCCTGCTCTTCGGCGACCGGCTGCCGTGGCGCCTCGCGATGCCCGCCCTGCTCGCGCTGGCCGGCCTGTACATCCTGGTCATCCTCGGAACCGGCCTCGACCCCCAGCACCTGCGGGGCGACCTCCTCGCCCTGGCGACCGCGGTGTTCTACGCGCTGTTCCTCGTCGTGGCCAAGGGCCTGCGCGAGCGCCACGAAGCCACCCGCATCATGGCCACCCTCAGCCTGGTCTGCGGGATCGCCTGCTTCGCCGTGGCGGCCCTGCTCGGCGAGAGCCTGTGGCCCACCAGCGCGAAGGGCTGGCTCGTACTGATCGCCCTCGCGGTGACCTCGCAGCTGCTCGGCCAGACCCTGATGGCACACGCCGTGAAGTTCCTGCCGCTCCAGCTCGCCGCACTGTTCGTGCTGCTGCAGCCGGTCGCGGCCGCCGTCTACGGCCTGGTCCTGTTCGACCAGCGCCTGAGCCTGGTGCAGATGGCGGGCATCGGCGTGCTCCTCGTTTCGATCTTCTGGGCCAAGAACCTCCTGGAGGGCAAGAAGTGAGCCTGACCCTGGACCATCGGACGGCGCCGCACCACCGCAGCCCCGATCCGTACGAACTCATCGAAGAGCTCAGCCGGCTGAGCACCGTGGACTGCGGCGGCTTCGAGGCCTCCGCCCTGCGGCTGCGCGCCATCCACGGCAGCCCGGCCACCGAGACCAGCTTCAAGTCGATCCTCGGCCTCGGCCTGCTCCTCCTGGCCCGTGAGCAGGGACTGCTCGCCGAGGGCCAGACCGTCATCGAGTCCACGTCGGGCTCCCTGGGCCTCGGCCTGGCGGTGGCCGGCCGCCTGCTCGGGCACCCCGTCCACCTGGTGACCGACCCCGGCATCCCGGACATCACCCGACGCAAGATCGAACTGGTCGGCGGCACCCTCCACATAGCCGAGACCCCGCATCCGGTCCTCGGCAGCCAGCAGGCCCGCGACGACCTGCTGCAGTCCCTGCTGGCCGCGAACCCCGACCACTACTGGACCAACCAGAACGACAGCCCGCTCAACCCGCAGGTCTACACCCGCTGGGTGGTACCGCACCTGATGGGCACCCTCGACTTCTCGCGGATCACCGCCGGAATCTTCTGCGTCGGCAGCGGCGGACACTTCGCCGCCCTCTCCGCGATGCTGGAGGCCAAGGGCATCCCCTCCTACGTGGCGGACCGCGAGGGTTCGATCACCTTCGGCGGCTCACCGGCCCGGAGCATCCTGCGCGGCACCGGCAACCAGAACCGGATCCCCGCAGTGATCGACACAGCTCGGAGCCGGGTCGCGGGCGTCTACCGGGTCTCCGACGCCCAGGCCTGCGCCGGCGTGCGGGACTTGGCCGCCCGAGGGCTCAGCGTGGGCGGATCGTCCGGCGTCTGCTACATGGGCGCCCGCCAACTCGCCGCGGACCTCGGACCGTTGGCCGACGGCGAGATACTCACCTTCTTCGCCGACCGCGGCGAACTGTACGGAACGACACTGCTGAACGGATGACGGACCGATGATCAACCCCGCACTGTGGAGCAAGGCTCCCGCCACGGCCCAGCTCTTCCACCACGACCCGTACGCGACCAGCGCGACGGCCGTCGTCCTGGCGGTCGAGGGGCACCACGCGATCTTCGACCGCTCCCTGTTCTACGCCGAGTCCGGTGGGCAGGTCGCCGACCAGGGAACCGTCGACGGACAGCGGGTGGTGGACGTACAGAAGGCGGGCGGCCGACCCTACCAGCTCCCCAACGGTGAAGTCGCCACCATCGACGCGGTGTTCTACCACGTGTTCGAGGAACCCTGTGCGCTCGAGGTGGGAGCGGAGGTCACCATGGAGATCGACTGGGAACGCCGCTTCCGCAACATGCAGATGCACACCCTGGCGCACTTCCTGTTCCACGCCACCGGCGAATACCTCACCGCGCACGGCCAGATGCGCTCGACCCGCGGCTGTCACATCAGCGACAGCGCCGCACGCTTCGACTTCGGCTGTGCGATCCCCAGCGAGGCGGTGCCGGAGATCCAGGACCGTGTCCTCGCCCTTCTCGCATCCGCCGGTGACGCGGTCGTGACCCCGCTGCCGGGGGCCGACGACGTCTTCGTCTGGCGTTCGGGAGAGATCGAGATCCCCTGCGGCGGCACCCACGTGCGGCACCCGAAGGAGATCCGCGGCGGCATCACCGTGCGCCGGCGCACCAAGGGGAAGGGCGGCACCCGCCTCTACGTCGAGCTGGACCGCGATGCCGGCTGACAACCGCCCCCCGCACGAGGACACCCCGGTCCCAGCGGCCGCCGGGCCGGACGCGCAGGTCCCGCCCCCGCGATTCATCGCGGACATGGACGTCCTGCGCGCCCGGCGCACCCTGAAGTGGCGGGCAGGCGCGCTGGAACCGGACCGGATCTGCCTCGGCGTCGCCGAAATGGACCTGGAGACACCGGAGTTCCTGCGCCGCGCACTCGAACGCGCCGTACGGGAGGGCGAGACGGGATACGGCCTCACCGGCGAGCAGGAACAGGCCTGCGCACGCCATCTGGCCCGTGAGCACCACGCCTCCCCCGCAGGACTGCGCTGCACCACCGACATCCTGGCCGGGCTGCGCACGCTCCTGCGCGACCAACTGCCGCCCGGCAGCTCCGTCATCGTGGAGACACCGGTGTACGGCGACCTGTTCACTGTGGTCGAAGAGGCGGGCATGCGCCCGGTGGCCGTGCCCCTGCTGCGGGACGCGGCCGGCTACCGGAACGACTTCGCCGCGCTCGGCGCCGCCGCCGCGGCCGGTGCCGCGGCCTGGATCCTGTGCCAGCCGCACAACCCGGTGGGCCGGGCCTGGAACAGCGAGGAGATCGCCGCGGCGCTCTCCCTCACCGTGGAGCACGACCTGCTGCTGCTCGCGAACGAAGTGCACATGCCGCTCGGGCTCGCGGGGCAGCCGCGGTCCGTGTTCGCCGACCCCGCCGTGCACCGGGCCCGGGTCTTCGGGCTCACCTCGGCGTCCAAGGCGTTCAACATCGCCGGTCTCAAGAGCGCCACGGTCTACGCCTCGGACCGCACGGCCGGGGCGCTCGCCGGGCTGCCGCAGGGTCTGCTCGGGCGCCCGGGAAGCCTCGGCGCCATCGCCACGGTCGCCTGCTACGAGCAGGGGACCGGATGGCTGGCCGCGCTGCGCTCCCAGCTCGCCGAGCGCGTGGAACTGGTCCGGGCGGAACTCTCCCGCCTCCCCCTGCGGGTGGACGTCGTCGCACCCGAGGCCACCTATCTGGTGTGGGCCGGATTCCCCGCGCCGGACGAGGCGCGGCGCTTCGCCCGCGCCCTCGCCGACGCCCGGGTCCACACCCTCCCGGGGGCCGCTTTCGGGGGCGATGCGTACGCCGGGTACTTCCGGATCAACGCCGCCGGCCATCCGGCGGTGCTGGGCGAGGCCTTCGACCGGATCGGGGCGGCGCTGTGAACGGCGGCGGGGTGCCCGGGGAGATCTGAGGAAGGAACCTGTGGCCGGTTGGAATCCGCTGCCGGTCCGGTCCGCGCGGATTCCCACCGTACAGGTTCGTCACCGCCGCCGCTCAGTTGACCTCTCGCTCCAGGCCGGACCAGTACGGCTGGCGGAGCTTGAACTTCTGGATCTTTCCGGTGGCCGTCCGGGGGATGGCGTCGCGGAACTCGACCGTCGTCGGCGCCTTGTAGCCGGCCATCCGCTGCTTGCAGTGGGCGATGATGTCGGACTCCTGCGCGGTGGCCCCCTCGGCGAGGACCACGAGCGCCTTGATCGTCTCGCCCCACTTCTCGTGCGGCACACCGATGACGGCGACCTCGGCGACCGCCGGATGGCTGAAGATCGTATCCTCCACCTCGATCGACGAGACGTTCTCGCCGCCGGTGATGATCACGTCCTTCTTCCGGTCGGAGATCGTCAGGTGCCCGTCCGCGTCGTCGATCGTGCCGCCGTCACCGGTGTGGAACCAGCCTCCCTCGAGGGCGTCCGCAGTCTCCTCGGGCTTGTCCCAGTACCCGTCGAGCACGACGTTCGACCGGGCCAGGACCTCACCGGACTCGGAGACCTTCAGCTTCACGCCGAGAGCGGGCAGCCCCGCACGGGACAGCTTGCGCGCCCGCTCCTCGGCCGGCAGGTCCGCGTCGGCGGGCCTCGCCCGGTTGAAGGTGAGCAGCGGCGAGGTCTCGGTCAGGCCGTAGATCTGCGTGAATTCCCAGCCCAGCTCCTCCCCGACCCGCTGGATCGTCTTGCTCGGCGGAGGAGCCCCCGCGCAGACGATCCGTACGCGGTCACGGCCTGGGATCTCGCCCTCCCAGGACGCCGCCGCGTCCAGGACCGCGTTCCACACCGCGGGCGCGCCGCACATGAGGGTGACGCCGTGTTCGTCGACCCGGCGCAGGATCTCGGCGCCGTCGACCTTGCGCAGCACCACCTGCTTGACGCCGAGTCCGGCCATCACGTACGGCATTCCCCAGCCGTTGCAGTGGAACATCGGCAGCGTGTGCATGTAGACGTCGCGCTCCCACACCCGGGTGTGCAGCCCGAAGGTCAGGCCGTTGACCCAGATGTTGCGGTGGGTCAGGCGTACGCCTTTGGGACGGGCGGTGGTGCCCGACGTGTAGTTGATCGTCGCGGTGGCGTCCTCGTCCGGGTGCGACCAGGGGCGCGGCGCGACGCCGAAGCGCATCAGCTCGCTCTCCGTCTGTGCTCCGAGAACGAACCGGTGGCGGGCCGTGACGCCGGCGAGCGCGTCGTCCAGCTCCGGGTCGACGAGCAGGACCGAGGCCCCGCTCTGCCGCACCACGTAGTCGACCTCCTCGGGCTTGAGGCGGAAGTTGACCGGCACGCAGATGCGACCGCTCATCGGCACCGCGAACAACAGCTCCAGCATCCGCGCGGAGTTGTGGCTGACCACCGCCACCCGCTCGCCCTCGCCGACACCGAGCCGGTCGAACCCGGCCTGCCAGGCCCGAACCCGCTCGCCCAGCCGCCCGTACGTCGATACGGGCACGGGCGCGGCAGGCTGGTCCGGCTCGTCGACCACGCCGGGGCTGTGGGCGAACCCCAGCTCGGCCCGGTCGAGGAAGTCCGCG
The DNA here is from genome assembly GCF_055588085.1 of Streptomyces sp. NPDC046303. Lineage (NCBI taxonomy): Bacteria > Bacillati > Actinomycetota > Actinomycetes > Kitasatosporales > Streptomycetaceae > Streptomyces > Streptomyces sp. NPDC046303. The sequence goes on along the minus strand of NZ_JBVJFA010000007.1, from coordinate 212,531 downwards.
ACGGTCATCGGAATCCGCATTGCTCTCTCCTGGTATCGGGGCAACTGCATGGAGGGGCGCCGGCGTCGGGACCGGCGGCGGTCAGGCGGTCGGCTGGGCGACTGGTGGGCTGGTCGGCTGGTCGGCTGGTCGGCTGGTCGGCTGGTCGGCTGGTCGGCCATGCGGTCGTCATGTCATGCCGGGCATCGTGCCCCGTGGGGCGTACGTACCACCAGCGCCGCGTCAGCCGTGGATTGACCCGAAGCGTACGGAGACCTTGCCCGGCTCCCCGGTGTTCCTTCCGGGGTTCGTCCCCGGGTCCTCGGGGCCCTCGCCCGGGCCCTCCGGGCCTTCGAGGCGGTCGCCCATCACCCTCACCATCTCTTCCCCCTCGGCGGCGATCTCCTCCTTCCGCGCCGCGGAGGTGTCGCGGAACAGCTGGATGGTGAGCGTTTCTCCGTCCTGCCTCCAGAGACCTGCGAGGAAGCCGTCGACGAGCAGGGTGCGGTGGGCCTGGTTCCCCGTCCAGGTGCGGCCCTTGATCTCGGGCGGGACCACGCGGGTGCGGTCGGCATGCGAGAGGAGGAGGTTGTCGAACTCGGGAAGGAAACGGGGCGGCGCCGGAGTGTCCGCGTCGGGCCGGGGCGCGTCGGGCAGGTCGAAGAGCTCCACGCCGTTCTCGTCCCGGAAGACGGCCAGAGCGGGGCGCAGCCGTTCGAACACCTCGCGCAGCCGGGTCAGGCCGGCCCACACCTGCATGTCCTTCACGGAGGCGGGACCGAACGCGGCGAGGTAGCGCAGGACGACCTCGTCCACGGGCTGCGGGGAGCCGGCGGGCCGCCCGAGCCAGTTCTCCACGGTGGTGAGCCGGACCTGTCCGCTGCGCCCCCACACGCCACGGGGAGTGACCTGGACCAGCGGCAGCCGGCAGCGGGCGGCGACGGAGAGGGACTGCGGGTCGGCGTCGGGCCATTCCCCGAGCAGCTCCTCGCGGAGCTCGGCCATGGTGCGCGGTTCGGCGTCGACGAAGACACGGGCGAGCTCGGCGAGCCGGTCCAGGTCCACGCCGACGAGTCCCTTGCGGAAGTAGTTCACCTCGCGGTCGCGGGCGGGCTGGACCAGGGGCCGCAGGGTCAGAGCGTCGTCCGCGGTGTGCGTGTGGATCGTCGACCGCATGGTAACCATCCGGACCACCTCCCGGGACTCCATGAGCCCGGCCAGCTCGGCGGGGCGGAAACCGGCGAGGCGGGCGTGCAGCTGGAAGTAGGGCGGTTTCACGTTCTGCGCCTGAAGTCCGAGGAGGTGCCCGACGGCGTCCCGCGCGGACATCTCGGCGCGGCTCAGCAGGAGCTGGCGGGCGAGCGTGGCACGGTTGAGCGAGCGGTTGTCGAGTACGGCGTGCGATGTCCTGGAGGCCATGACAGCAAGCTATCCACCCTTGCGGACACCCACTGTCCTTATTCCGGACGTGCCCCGGCAGCCCGCAGCCGGCAGCCGGCAGCCGGCAGCCGGCGAACCATCCCCGCAGACCGCTTCCCGAGCTGCTCCATGGGCTGGTCGCCGCCCCGTCCCCTGGGAAACGCCGCGGCCCGGCCCTCCCCCGGAACGCCCGTATATCCTGCACCTTGCCCGTAAACAGCCGTTCGACCGGAGCTGACCTGCGATGTCGGAGCGCCCAGACCGCCGCCCCTCGCCTCCGCCCGCCGGAAAACGCGCGGGATGGCGTCGCCCCGCTTCCCCGCCCGCCACTCCCCCGTCGGGACCCCCGGCCACCCCGCCGCCGGCACCGGCGGCCGCCACGCCCCCGAACCACCGCAGCGTGATCGACTCGGCGGTCTACCGCGACGGCCGCCGCGTCGCCTCCCCCGCCACCCTGGCGGACACCTTCCGGCAACTGCGCGAAGAACCCGACGGGATGGCCTGGATCGGCCTGCACCGCCCTACGGAGCCCGAACTCCACTCCCTCGCCGCCGAGTTCAACCTCCACGAACTCGCCGTCGAGGACGCGCTCGAGGCCCACCAGCGCCCCAAGCTGGAGCGCTACGGCGACACCCTCTTCGTCGTCCTGCGCGCGGCCCGCTACCTCGACGCCCAGGAGGAGGTGGAATTCGGCGAACTCCACGTCTTCGTCGGCCCGGACTTCCTGATCACGGTCCGGCACGGCGGCGCCCCCGACCTCTCCACGGTCCGCCACCGCATGGAGCAGACCCCGGACCTCCTCTCCCTCGGCCCCGAGGCCGCCCTGTACGCCATCCTCGACGCGGTGGTCGACGGCTACGCCCCGGTCGTCGAGGGCGTGCAGACGGACATCGACGAGATCGAGACCGAGGTCTTCCGCGGCGACCCGGCGGTCTCCCGCCGCATCTACGAACTCTCCCGCGAAATGGTCGAGTTCCAGCGCGCCACGCGCCCCCTGGTCGGCATGCTCCACGGCCTGATGGCGGGCTTCGCCAAGTACGGCACGGACGAGGAACTCCAGCGCTACCTCCGCGACGTGGCCGACCACGTCACCCACACCAGCGAACGCGTCGACGGCTTCCGCCAGGCCCTCACGGAAATCCTGACGGTCAACGCCACCCTGGTCTCCCAACAGCAGAACGCCGAAATGCGAGCCCTGGCCGAGGCCGGCTTCGAACAGAACGAGGAGATCAAGAAGATCTCCTCGTGGGCCGCCATCCTCTTCGCCCCCACCCTGGTCGGCACGATCTACGGCATGAACTTCGAGACCATGCCCGAACTGAAGTGGGCCGTCGGCTACCCCTTCGCGATCCTGCTGATGGCGGTGGTCTGCGTGAGCCTCTACGTCATCTTCAAGAAGCGCGACTGGCTGTAGTCCGCACATCAGCACCGTTGATCAGCTCAGTCCTCGCGAACGCCTGAAAGTGACCGGCAGGGGTCCGACAACCCCGGCCCGTAGAGCGTCGATGTCAGACCCCCTGGCTAGCCTGTCCCCGTGACGCCCACCCACGATGACCGACAGTTCCCCGCCGCGCTGGCCGCCGCGATGGCCGTGCCATTCGACTACGCCGACGGGAAGACCGGGGTCGACTTCGAGCCCTTCGCGGCCTTCCTGTCCGCTGACGAGACCACCGACTGGTTCCAGGCATGGACCGGGAACAGTGAACTGGACGGCCGCGACTTCCGCGTGTTCGGACAGGACGGCACGGGTGGGTACGCGGCGTTCTGGCTCGTTCGCCCGGGCCGGCCGCTGGCCGAGCAGCCGGTGGTTTTCCTCGGGTCCGAGGGAGAGACCGGTGTCGTCGCCCGCGACCTGGGCGACTTCCTGTGGCTCTTGGCCGACGGCTTCGGCCCCTGGGAAGCCGCCACCTCGTACGAGCCCGACTGGAAGGCGCGCCCCGACTTGGAGTTGGCGGCCATCGCCGAGGGATTCGCACCGCAGCAGCGGCGGTCAGCCGCCGCCGTGATCGAGCTGGCGGCCCAGGAGTTCCCGGACTTCGACGACACGATCATGGAACTGTGCCGTTGACCCCGCGCCCTGCCGGGGCCGGGGCGGTGGAGAGATTGGCGGGCGGGGCTGCCGGGACGGGGTAACGTCTTTGTCATGTTCTTCCAGACGTCGATTTACGAGTGAGCGCGTGACGGGCCCCTGCTGACGTCGTTCGACGTCGCCGCGCCCGTCCCCCACCGATGAATCCGTAGATCACTTCACATCAGCACCGGGAGAACCCGTGACCGACAGCAAGAACATCAACAACCCCGTGGGCCAGGGCGGCGGCCAGCGCAAGAAGCTGTCCCGCGCCGAACGGCAGAACAACGGTCCGCACCGCAACCTCGACCGTCAGGGTGCCGCCGAGCAGAAGGCGGAGCTGGTGCGCAAGATGCGCGAGAAGGCAGCCGCGCGCGACGACACGACAGACGAGAGCTGACGCACTGCCGCTGCAGGCCGGCCCCGCGTCGCCCCGCCCCGCGCCGCACCGCACCGCACCGCACCGCACCGGGCAGAACTGCGGGGAGGGGCGGCTCGGGACAGTTCTGGGATCGGGTTATGCACTCCCAGGGGGGTATTGTCGTCCGGTCACGGACGGCAATAGGGTCGTCTGTTCAACCCCGAGGGAAATGACATGAGCGACCTGAACTCGCTGCGGGCAAGCCTTGCGTCAGGTGAGCACGAGTTCGCCGACACCCTGGCCTTTGTCGCCGCGCATTACGCGTATCAGCCGCAGGCGTTCCGTAACGGGGAATGGGAAAATGCCGCCGGCGAGAACGAAGGTTCCTGCAAGACCCTGGGACTGGCCCTGCTGGAAGGGCTGAGCGACCAGGAAGCGCTGCTGGCATTCGGTGAGCACTATCGCAGTGTGCTCGCGACGCCGGACGGCACTGATCACGGCAACATCCGCAACCTCATGGCCCACGGCCTGGCAGGGGTGAGCTTCGCGGGGCAGCCGTTGGCCCGCAAGAGCTGAATCGGGGCGGAGTCAGTCGAGGCGGCGGGCGGCGGCCTCGACGGCCGGGGGGAGCGGGCGGCGGCAGCGCAGTGCCGCGGGGAGTCGCGCGAGCAGTTCGCGCAGCTCGTGCCGCGCCTGCGGGTCGTGGCCGGCCGCGGCGGCCAGTACGAGGCTGTGCCGCAGGGCGACGGCCGGCGGGCGGCGCATCCAGGCGGTCAGCGCGGCGTTGCGCAGTTGGACGGCGGGGCGTCCGGGCCGGGCGCCCGTGGGCCGGTGCACCGCCACCACGTCGGGAGAGTGGCACACCCCCCACCCGCGCGCCGCGAGGTCGTAGGCGAGGAGCGTCTCCTCCCCGCCGAAGAACACCACGGGGTGGTAGCCGCCCGCGTCGAGGTACGCCTGGCGCCGGGCGACGGCGGCGCAGGCCAGGAACCCCAGGACCCGCGGCCCGGGGAGGTCGGTGCTCTGCCCCAGCGGCGAGCCGGCCAGCATGGTGTTCAGCGGATCGGGTACGCCGCCCGGCCCCGCGGCGATGCGCGCCGCGAGCAGTCCGAGCCGGGGATGGGCGTCCAGCAGCCGCTCGGCCGTGGCCAGCGCGCCGGGTTCCCACCAGGAGTCGTCGTCGCTGAACGCCACGTACGGCGTCCGGGCGCGGCGCACGCCCAGGTTGCGCCCCACCGCACCCAGGTTGCGGTCCGCCCGCAGCACGGTCACGTCCGGGTGCAGACGGGCGATCGCCTCGGCGGTGCCGTCCTGCGACGCGTTGTCGGTGACGATCACCGGCGGCCGCTCGGGAAGCCGGGCGAGGCGATCCAGCGTGTGGAGCACCTGGTCGCGGCGGTTCCGCGTGATCACGACGACCGTCGTACGGGTATCGGCATCGGTCACGGTGCGGCAGCCTCCACGTCGTCGGACGGACACGGGCGTACGACGGGGCGGCGGCGTGTGAACGCCGCCGCCCGGCCGGAACAGGCATGTGGTCCCTGGTGCTGGCTAGCCCCTGCCGAACACGGACTTCTGAACGTCGTCGGGACCGTTGAACCGCTCCTTGGACGAGGAGGCGAGTTCCTGGGTGATGTTCTCCCCGGCACCGTTCTTCTTCGCCAGCTGCACGAGGTCGTCGCGCTTCGCCGGGTATTCCGCGCCCTTGAGGGCCTTCTGTACCTCGATGGGGTTGACGCTGGGCATTCCGTACCTCCCGGTTGGGGTAAAAACCTGGAAAGGGGTACCCCGATACATTCCGGCCCAATCGGCGTTCCCGGACTTTCCCCCGGCGAACGGGTGCCATCTCCCGGGATCCCGTCACGGGATCCCGTCACGGGCCGGTTCGCCTCAGCGGCTCTTGAGTGGGTCGTGGCCGCCTCCGCGTCCGACGTGCGCACCGCCAGCTGGTCCGTAGGTGCGCCGGCCCCCGTCTCGCGGTTCAGGTCCCGTCCCGTTAGTTTAAACGGAAATGATTATCATGTACTCTCCGGTGTCGTTCCCCTTGATCGGCCCGGAAGGCACGAGCGAACCATGCGTACACCCCGTCGTCGGCTGATAGCCGGTCTGCTCCTCACCCCGCTCCTCACCCCGCTCCTCACCGGATGTTTCGCCTCCGGCGGCAGCGCGTCCTCCGGCTCCTCCGGCTCCGCGGACGGCAGCCGGCTGCGGGTGGCGCTCGCCTTCCCGCCCACCCGGAACTTCTCCCCGTACGGCCAAGACGCCTTCCTCCTGTCCCGGCTGGGCGTGTCCGAGGGCCTGACCAGGCTGGACGCCAACGGCACCCCGGTTCCCGCGCTCGCCGAGTCGTGGACCGGCGAACAGGGCGGCCGCAGCTGGCTGTTCACGCTGCGGGACGCGACGTTCCAGGACGGCACCGAGGTCACCGCGCAGGCCGTCGCCTCCGCCCTCACTCACGCCGCCGCAGCCCAGCCCGCCCCGACTGCCCTTTCCGGCGTCAAGCTGACCGCCGAGGCGGTGGGTGAGGACCAGGTGCGGATCGGGACCGACGCGGCCGACCCGGTGCTGCCCCTGCGCATGTCCAACCCGAACCTGGCGGTGTTCTCCCCGAAGGCGTACGGGGACAAGCACGCCGTGAACCCGGTCGGCACCGCCACCGGCCCCTTCACGCTCACGAAGATCACCGGCAACACGGCGGCCACCCTGGACCGCTTCGACGGCTACTGGGGCGGCCGCGCCCAGGCCCGGGGCATCGACGCCGCCTTCGTCGCGGACGGCACGGCCCGCGCCAACGCCCTGCGCACCGGCCAGACCGACATCGCCGACGCCCTCCCCATGGCCCAGATCGCCTCCCTGGACAAGGGCACCGTCCACGAGACGAACACCGCCCGCAACACCAGCCTCTACCTCAACACCAAGTCCGGCGCCTTCGCGGACGCGGGGCTACGCGCCGCCGCGCGCGAGGCGATCGACACCTCCGTCATCGCCAAGGACGTCTACGAGGGCAACGCCGAGGCCGCCCGGGGCATCTACGGCCCCGCCCTGAACTGGGCTGCGGGCAAGCGGATCGAGCCCGCCGGGCGGGCCGGGGCCACCGAACCCGGCGGGAAGAGCATCACCATCGCCACCTACACCGGCCGGTCCGAACTCGCCGAGACCGCCCAGGTGCTGCAACAGCAGCTCGAGAAGGCCGGGTTCACGGTGAAGCTGGAGGTGCGCGACTACGCGCGGATCGAAAGCGACCTGCTCGCGGGGAAGTTCGACGCCGCCGTCGCCTCCCGCAGCATGGTGCTCGACACCGGCGACCCCGTCACCGTCCTCGGCAGCGACTTCACCTGCGCGGGGATCTACAACCTGTCGCTGCTGTGCGACGCGGGGACCGACAGGGCCGTGGCGGACGCCCAGGCCGTGGCCGACACCGCGCGGCGGCAGGACGCCGCCATGAAGGCGGAGGCCGCGGTCCTCGGCACCGACGCGGTGGTTCCGCTCGTACACCTGAAGGTCGCCACCGGCATCGCCGCCTCCGTGCAGGGCACGCTGCTCGACCCGTTCGAGCGGCAGTTGATCGGAACGGGAACCCGGCGTTGAACGGTGTGTCCCGCCGCCCGCGGGGCGGCACGGCAACCCTGACCACCGCACTGCGCACCCTCGTAATACCCGGCAGCGGCGGGCCCACGCTGCTGTGGCGGGCCCTGCTCGCGGCGGCCCTGGTGTGCGGGGTCGGTCTGCTGCCGTGGCTCTCGCACACCGACCCGGCGGTGACCGTGCTCAAGGCGCGCTCCGTGGAGCACGACCCCACCCCCGAGGCACTGGCCGCGGTACGTGCGGAACTCGGCCTGGACGAGGGCCCGCCGGCCCTGCTCGCGCACTGGCTCGGCGGGCTGCTGCACGGGGACGCGGGCCGGTCCTGGATCTCCGGCACCGACGTCCTGCCGTCCGTGGCGGAGGCCCTCGGCGTCTCGCTCCTGCTGATGGCCGGTTCCCTCGCGGTCGCCGTGGGCACGGCCGCCGCGGTGTGCGCCCGCACCCTGTGGCTCGGTTCACGGCGCAGACTCGGCGAGCGGACCGCCGGCGGCACGGCGACGGCGGTGCTGGCCGCGCTGCCGGAGTTCCTCGTCGCCGCCGTACTCGCCTCGCTGATCGGTGTGCAGTGGGGCTGGCTTCCCGCCCTGGGCTGGTACGGCCCGCAGTGGATGGTGCTGCCCTCGCTCGCCCTCGGGCTGCCCGCCGGCGCGGTCCTCGGGCGGATGCTGGACGATCTGCTGCCCGGCACGTTCACCGCGCCGTGGGTGCCGGCCGCCGCCGCACGAGGCGTCCCGCCGCGCTCCGTGGCGCGGCAGGCCCTGCGCAGCTGCGTGCCGGGACTCCTGCCCAACCTCGGGCTGTTCGTCGTCGGCCTGACCGGCGGCTCGGTCGCCGTCGAGCAGATCTTCGACATCCCCGGCCTGGGCCGGCTCACGCTGCGCGCCGCCCTCGCGCAGGACCTGCCCGTCCTGCAGACCGGCACGCTGGGCCTGGTGCTGCTCGCGGCCGCCGCCGGCGCCCTGGCCCGGCTCTCCGCCCGGCGGCTGACCGGACCCGCGCTGCGCGACGGCGCCCTGCTCTCCCTGCGCCGGCCCGCACCGCCCGCACGGCGGACGCCGCCGCTGCTGTACGGGGCGCTGCTCGCCCTCCTCATCGGCGCCGGCCTGCCCCGGGACCCGCTCGCCCTGAACACCGGCGCCCGTCTCCACGCCCCGTCCCCGGCCCACCCCTTCGGCACCGACGCGCTCGGCCGGGACGTCCTGGCCCGTATCGCGCACGGCGCCCTGACGACCCTGGGCGCCGCCCTCGCGGTGAGCGCCGCCGCCCTCGTGGCCGGTGTGCTGCTGGGGCTGCTCCCCCGGCTGTCCGGGCCCGTGGTCGACACCGTCAACGCCGTGCCGCCCGTACTGGCCGGCCTGCTCGTCACCGGTATCGCCGGCAGCGGCCCGTGGACCCCCGCGCTGGCCGTGGCCGCCGTCGCCTGGTCGCCGCTGGCCACGCACGCATCGGCCCTGCTGCAACAGGAGCGCGCCGCCACGTACCTGACCGCCACCCGCTCCCTGGGTGCCGGCCGCCGGTACGTCCTCACCCGCGTCCTGCTGCCGGCCGTCCTGCCGCCCGTCATCCGCCATGCCCTGCTCCGGCTTCCCGGCGTCGCCCTGTCGCTGGCCGCCCTCGGCTTCCTGGGCCTGGGCTCCCAGCCGCCGTCCCCCGAGTGGGGCCTGCTGCTCGCCGAGAACCAGCCGTACGTGGAACGGGCGCCCTGGGCCGTTCTCGCCCCGGCCGCCGTCCTCGCGCTCCTGGGCGCGCTCGCGGTGACGGCGGCGAGCGCGGCGAGGCGGGGGGCACCCCGGCCGAAGGCGGTGGGGGGAGACGGCGTGCCCCGGCCGAGGCGGCACTCGTCGGGACACCCCGCGGCGCCTGCGGTAGCCACCGGCGAGTCGGCGCAGAGCGTGCCGGAGCCGGCGCGTACCTCCGTCCTCACGGCGCCCTCGGACTGAACGGATCACGATGACCGGCACCTTCTCCCGCGTCCTGCGCCGCCGCTCCGCCCGGGCTCCCCAACCCCCGCGCGAGCGCATCTGGAAGCAGCTGTCGCCGCTGCTGCGCCTGCTGATCCTGACCCAACTGGCCTTCAACATCGGCTTCTTCGCCGTGCTGCCGTTCCTCGCCGAGCACCTGGGCACCGCGATCGGCATGGCCGGCTGGATGGTCGGCTTCGTCCTCGGCCTGCGGACCTTCAGCCAGCAGGGCCTGTTCGTGGTCGGCGGATGGCTCGTGGACCGCTACGGCGTGCGTCCGGTCGTCCTGATCGGCTGCGTGCTGCGGATCGCCGGGTTCGCCTGGCTGGGGTACGCGGAGGCGACCTGGGCCGTGGTCGGCGCGGTGCTGCTGATCGGCTTCGCCGCCGCCCTGTTCTCCCCGGCGGTGGAGTCCGAGGTGGCCCGGCAGGCGGCGGTCCGGGAGGAGGAGGGCCACGGACCGCGCACCCGGACGCTGGCCCTGTTCAGCGCGGCCGGGCAGGCGGGTGCCTTCGTCGGGCCCCTGCTGGGCGGCCTCCTGCTGGCCGTGGACTTCCGTACCGTGTGCCTCGCCGGGGCCGGGGTCTTCGTCCTCGTCCTCGCCGGGCACGCGCGGCTGATGCCGCAGCACATCCCCGGCCGGGTCCGCACCCGGCGGCGGGGCGGGTTCCGCATGCTGCTGGCCAACCGCCGTTTCCTGGCCCTGTGCTGCGCGTACGGCGCCTACCTGCTCGGCTACAACCAGCTCTACCTGGCACTGCCGGACGAGGTGGAGCGGGTGACCGGCTCCCAGGCGGCCCTGTCCTGGCTGTTCGCCCTGTCGTCCCTGCTGGTCGTGTGCGCCCAGCTCCCGGTGACCCGCTGGGCGGAGGGCCGACTCGACCTGCGGCGCTCCATGGCCGCGGGGCTGCTGCTGATCGCGGCCGGTTTCACGGTCGTGGCCGCCGCGCGTCCGGCGGAGTGGACGGGACCCGCCGCGCTGCTGCCCGCGGCCGGGTACGTGGTCCTGCTGACCCTGGGCCAGATGCTGGTCGTCCCGGCCGCCCGCGCCTGGGTGCCCGACCTCGCCGAGGACGGCCGGCTCGGCCTCTATACCGGCGCGTTGTCCTCGGTGTCCGGCCTGATCGTCCTCGCGGGCAGCTCGGCGGCAGGCTCACTCCTCGACCTGGGCCTCCCGCCCGCCGTCCCCTGGCTGGCGCTGGCCGGCGTACCCGCGCTGGCGGTCGGTCTGCTGCCGCGCCGCCCCGACCCCGTACACGGTGCCGGTCACTGATCTTCACGGTGAGGCAGTGTTCCCCGGTGGTCACAGCTGTGAACAGGGCGCCAGCCACCGGTAGTCGGTAGATGACCGGGTGCCTGCCGCTGCCGCGAAGGCCGGCGGGACGGCCGCCCGTGCGGGTATCGCGGTCTCCCGGGTGACCGGAAACAGCCTGGGGGCCTGCCGGCGCCGCCGGGTGCTGCGGCCGCTCGGCCATCCGGCGTCATGGTGTCGCCCGGTACGGGTGGCCGACCTCGCGCGCGAGGTCCAGCCCGAGCACGCGGTCGACGAAGGCGAAGGTCTCGAACTTGGCGCCGGCCGGCACGTCGGCGCGCGCCGCCACGCCCGCCAGCAGGTCCAGGACGGCGGGGACGCCGAGGTCATCGGCGAGCGCGGCATGACACTGCCGCAGCACGTCGGCAGGGATCGGCCTGGACGGCTCCTGCGCCCAGTCGGCCACCTGCCGGCGCCAGCGGTCCAGCGTCTGCCGGGCCTCGTCGAGCGCGGCGCCGGTGACCGTGACCGGTGTGCTGTGGGCGTGGCCGAGCAACAGCAGCCGCACGGCCAGCGGATCGGTCCCCTCCGGGGCGAACGCGTCCAGGCGATCCGGGGCGGGGAGGCCTCCGTCCGATGGTGCCGGACCCACCTGGCCCAGCTGGCCTGCCTCGCCCACCCCGCCCACCCCGCCCACCTCGATCCAGACCCCGCCGTCGGCGCCTGCGCCTGCGGCGCCCCGAGCGAGCAGGTGCACATCGGCAGCGGAGCAGAGCGCCTCGGCCACATCGGGTCCACCGACGGTGGCGGGCGGGTGGATGCCGAGATCCGACATGGCCCGGTCCAGCGCCCGGACCTGCCCGTCCGGGAGTGCCCGCGGCGTGATGAGGACCGTCTGCGATCCCAGGCCGTGCAGCTCCGCGGTGCGCGCGAGCACGTCGCCGACCAGGGCCACCCGCACGTGCGCGGCGCCGACAGCGGTGTCGATGACCGGCAGGTGGACGCAGATGCGCAGCAGGTGGCGGTGTGCGGAAGGAATCTCCACGGAGCGGCCGGTGCGGGTGTCGGCGATGCGCAGCATGGTGGGGAGGCTAGTCGCGGAGGCCCCCGCCATCGGGGAGGACCCGACCAGGACGCCGACATGGTGGAACGCCCCGCGTGCCGCGATCGCAGAGACTGTGACGCAGGTCACGTCGCCGACCCGTGATGAACCGGCCGCCGGATCCGCTTGACCATCCGGAGAGCCGCACCGGCTCTCGGAGCCAACCGGTGGGGAGCACATGAGCGACACCGCGAGCGGAACGCCGGGCCGGCGGACCGCCCAGGAGATGAGCGCTTGCGACATGCGCGGCCACGCGTCCGTGTTCGTCGAGCGGACGGCCGCCAGGGCCCGGCTGCCCCTCGACTACACCGCGGCCAGCCTGCGGATCGTCGACCGGCTGATCGACGGCCTGCGCCAGGGCGGCACCGAGCGGGAACGGGTGTCCGGCGCCCTGCTCGGGCTCGGCGCGTACGTCGGCGAGGTGCTGGTCCGCGAGGCCGGCGCGGTCTGGGTGGACCTCTCCCCCGAGCACCGGCTGTACTCCGGTTTCGCGCACCCCGTGGGCGTACGGATGCCCGACGGGCGGGTGTGGAACCCGCTGGGCCGGACCGTGAACCGGTTCGAGATCGGCCCGCAGGAATCCCTCCAAACCTTCTACCTCACGCTGCACGGGCGCCGCACGCGTCGCGCCCGCCCGCAGCCGTCGGGGGTGGCGGCCGGGGTGCGCTGATCTGAGAGGATGATTGCCGTCCGGTTCCAGAACGGGAACCGGTGTTTCTGTGCGTGCGGCAGCGAAGAGGATCGTGTGGGCGAGGGGACGGGCACTGAGCCCACCGCTGCACACGATGTGGCGCTCGCGCGGGCCGTGGAACGGGCCCAGGGCGGTGACGAGGCGGCCTTCGCATACGCGTACCGAAGCGTGCACCCCGGGCTGCTGGGATACCTGCGGGGACTCGTCGGCGAGGACGCCGAGGACGTGGCTTCCGAGGCCTGGCTGGAGATCGCCCGAGACCTCGGCCGGTTCCGGGGCGACGGGGCGGGCTTCCGCGGCTGGACCGCGACGATCGCCCGGCACCGCGCGCTCGACCACGTGCGGCGGATGAGGTCCCGCCCCCGCCCGGCCCTGATCGAACAGGACGTTCTGGAACTGCCCGCCGCCAAGGACACGGCCGGGGAGGTCCTGGAGGCCCTCTCGACCGCCCAGGCACTGGCACTGATCTCGGGCCTGCCGCAGGACCAGGCCGAGGCCGTACTCCTGCGGGTGGTCGTCGGCCTCGACGGCCCCGCGGCGGCCCGGGTGCTCGGCAAACGCCCCGGTGCGGTACGTTCCGCCGCGCACCGCGGACTGAAGCGACTGGCGAAGGAGATTCGGGCATGAGGGGAGGCAACGGGATGACGGACGGCCGGCAGCGCGACGGGCACGGTGACGGGCCGGGCGACCGGCAGGGGGTCGGCCTCGAGGACGCGCTGCGCGTCGCCCTGCGTGCCGCCGCGCCCCCGCCGGGCCCCGCCCCGCAGGAATGCGACCAACCCGCGCCGGACCGGGACGGCGCCGCGCACGCGGTCGCCGCCTTCCGGGCCGCGCGTGACGAGGGGCTGCACGCCTCCGCCCTGCACGCCTCCGCCCGTACCCGGCGCCGGGACGACTGGCGCCCGGCCGCCGAGCGGCGGATGGGGCGTTCCGTGAAGACGGCCGTGGCCTCGCTGCTCGCCAGCGTGACCCTGGGCGGGGTGGCGATCGCCGCCGGGGCGCTGCCCGCCCCCTTCCGCGAGGCCCCGGCACCCGAGCCGAAGCCGCGCCGCAGCGCCTCCGTACCGCAGCCGCGGCCACCGCACGAGCCGGCCGGCTCGCCGGTACCGGCCACGCCCCCGCTCGATCAGGAGACGCTGCCCGCTCCGCGTTCCGCGAAGCCGTCCGCCGCCCGGGACCACGAGGCGCTCTGCAGCGCGTACGAGAAGGTCACGGGGCACGGCAAGGCGGCGGAGTCGACGGCCTGGCGGCGGCTGGTGACCGCCGCCGGAGGCGAGCAGGAAGTGCCCGGCTACTGCGGCGAACAGCCCGCGTCGGGAAACGGCGGGCACCAGGGCTCGGGTACGGACGACGACCCCGGCAGCCACCGCTCCACCGGCCCGTCCCCGCACCCCGTGGGCAAGCCCGACCCGGACCGCCCTTAGGCCGTCTCTGCCGGACCCTGCCGGTCGGGCAAGGTCCGGAAGAGACGGCCCAAGGCGTCCGCGGCCCGGGCCTTCGAGCAGGCCCCGGCCGTGCCGTCCGTGCCGTCCGTCACCGGCAGTGGATCACCGCGCTGTGCGAAGCCTTGTCGTGCATGCCGCGCCGGTCCTTGCTGAGGTTGATCGACGAGACGTTGGCCACACACAGCACCGGGATGCCGGTCACCACGAGGTTCATGAAGTGCCGGGCGACGGCCGAGCCGTAGCCGATGCGCTCGCCGGTCTCGAAGTGCACGACTTCGAGGCGCAGGGCCCGCTTGCCCGGAGTCGCACCCCAGCGCGACACGCTCAGCGGGGAGTACAGCAGGAAGAAGGCAGCGACCCAGAGGGCGGCGGCGGTGAGCCAGATCACGCCGGCCTCGGCGACACCGGCGGCCGCCAGGATCCGGTCGAGGCCGACCAGCGGAACGAGAATGACCGCGACGGCGATGACCAGGTCGATGACGGTTGCGGCGCAGCGCGGCATGAGACCCGCCGGAGAGCCGGGACGGGCACCCGAAGCCGCCTGGAACCGGCCGAGGTTTCCGCCGGAGGCCGTGGAGTCGAACATGTCGTTCCTTCTTTCGTGGATCGGGGGGATCCTACATTCCGCTTTTACGGAGGGTTTTGCGTCGGGGGCCGCCGTGGCCACGCGGGAAATGCGGTGGCCACGGCGGCGTGATCATTTCTGCGATCGGTTCTTCTTGATCAGTTCTTCAAGAGCGGGAAGGGCGGGAGAAGGAACGGCTTGATCAGTCCTCCTTGGACAGGCCGTCCGTCCATTCCCAGAACCCCCATTCGTCCAATTGCTCATCGGCGAGGGTTCCCAGCTCGTTGCCGATCCAGGCACCACCCGCGGCACCCGCCGGCACGCAGACCCATGCCAGGGGTCCGCAGGCGAGGCCCGCCTGGGCCCCGATGGCGGCACCGCCTGAGGTCAGGCCTCCCTTGAGCAGGGCCTTGCCGCCCGCGGTGATCAGGTCCTCGCCCTCCATGAGCTCCTCGATGAAGGAACCCACGGTCTCCAGTCCGCCGTGCACCTTTCCGGTCGCCTTGAACCACTTGGTGTCGGCGGCGGTCGAGACCCACTTCGCGGCCTTGGAGCTTTCCAGGAACGCAGTTCCGCGGTCGCCCATCCTCTTCAGCATGGGGACGTCCGACTTCTGCATTTCCTTGAAGCTCTTCCTCGCGTCCGCGAAGACCTCCAAGGTGGCCATGGTGGGCGTGACGTACTTGTTCAGCTGCTCGATCGTCGCGCTGACGTCCTGCAGACCGGCATTCCAGGCCACCGCACGGGCGGCGTCCCGGGCACCGAGGGTCTCGATGTAGGAGTCGGCGAAGACACCGCCGCTTTCCTTGACTTCGGCCTCATAGCGATAGCCGTATCCGACGACCTCCGTGCCCATGTTCGTGCATTCGTACATTCCGCTCGCGCATTCCTCGAGCTGATGTCCGTCCGCCTCGATCCGGCTGACCGGGTTGCCGCCGGTGAAGGCGTACCGGTTGTTCGTGTACGGGTCGGTGCCCAGGCGCATGTCCGCCAGCGCTCCGTTGAACATGTCCCGGGTGGTGAAGCGGTTCAGGCCCGGGTTGTAGTCGCGGAAGCCCATGTCGTACGTGCCGGACCCGGCGTCCCAGCGCTTGGAGTTGAAGCGGTAGGGGTTGTACGCCTCCTTGGTGGGGTCGGCCGCGTCCGGCTTGTCGATGCCGGTGAACTCCGAGGTGTCGTCGGCTCCGTAGGCCGTGTAGCCGTACGTGGCCTTGGTGTCACCGTTGTTGTCGGTGACCGTCTCGACGTCCTTGTGGCTGTTGTAGCCGTAGTAGCCGTTCTCGGACGTGCCGTCGGTGTGGTGCTTGACCTGCGAGAGGCGTTCGCCCCACGGGCTGTACTGGTACGACTTCGTCAGCGCGCCGGCGACCTTCTCGTCCAGGACCTCCTGGGAGAGGCCCAGGTAGGCGAAGTCCGTCGTCTTGCCGTCCGCCGTCTTGGACACGGTGCGGTCCATCGGGTCGTACGTGTACTTCGTGGACTTCAGCGTGCCCTGGCCGTCCATCTTCTGCGCGTCCACGACATGGTCGAACCCGTCGTAGACGTTGCGCTGGATGACCTGGCCGGCGCTCGTCACCGAATCCAGCCGGCCGAACGGGTCGTAGTCGTAATGGGCGGCCTGCCCGCCGATCGACGCGCTCAGCAGACGGTTGCGGTCGTAGGTGAACGTCGTCGACGTGCCCTTGACCGTCTGGCTGACGACATTGGCGTTGTCGTCGTGCACGTACGTCTCCGTACCCGCGCCCGTACCCGTCTTCACCGACTGCGCGAGGCGGTTCACCGGGTCGTAGCTGTAGTTGGTCGTGGAAGAGAGGTACGCCGCGTGGTTGTCGGCGTTCATCTTCTGACCGACGTCCTGCGCCTTGTTGCCATTGGCGTCATAGGCGTAGGTGTGCGAGGAGACGAGGGTTCCCGAGCCCTTCTTCTCGGTCGACGACTTCAGCGAGCCGTTGAGGTGGTAGGTGTAGTCGACCGTGTTGCCGTTGGCCTTGGTCTCCCGCAGCTTCTGGCCGCGGTCCGTGTACGTGTAAGCGGTGACCTTGGGCGATGCGTCGCTCGGCGTCTTGCCGACCGACACGCTCTGCACCAGCGACCGCAGGTCGTAGGTGTACCGGGAGAACTGGTCGGGGTGGGTGACCGTCTCCGGCTGGCCGTTGGCGTCGTACGTGTAGCTGGTGGCCTTCTTCTCCTGGCCGGCCAGCGACTCGGAGACCTTCTGGATCTGGTTGAGACCCGTGTACGTCATCGCGTACGCGTCGATCTTCGCCCCGGAGGAGGCGTCGGCGATCGACGTCAGGTTGCCGTTGACGTCGTACCCGTAGGTGAAGGTCTTCTTCTCGCTGTCGGTCTCACCGGTGGTGTCCCGCACCAGCTTCACGCCGTCGGCGACCACGGCGCCGCCGCTGTTCTGGTCCAGCTTCAGCTTGGTCGCCTCGCTCTGCTTGAGGCTGTACGAGCCGAGGCTGACCCAGGTGCCGGCGCCGGTGGCCTGGCTCTTGGTCACCGCGGGCTCGGTGGTGGTGCCGTGGGTGAGGGTGTACTTGGCCGTGGTGGCGGCGCCCGTCACCTGCGGGAACTTCACGTACGCGGTGTACGTGCCGTCCTTCGGGACGTTCAGCGTCCAGGTGAACGCGTCGGTGCCGGTGCCCGCGGCGTGGACCTGGTGGTCGTAGCCGTGCTGATCGGTCAGCGAACCCTTCGTCCAGGTGCCCGTCGAGGCGGTGTTCTGGATGTCGGAATTGTCGACCAGCACCACGGACTTGCCCACCGGCACACCGTCGTCGGACTTCGACTTCAGCTTGCCGTCGGGGAAGTACGACCACGTCATGCTGCGGTCCGAGGACCCGCCGGCCGAGGTCAGCGTGCGGTTCGTCTGCTTGCCGAGCTCGTTGTAGTCGTAGCTGGCGGAGATGGACCAGGGATCGGTGGAGGACTTGGTCCAGCCGTTGTCGAAGTAGGTGTACGTGGTGTCGTTGCGGACCGTCTGGCCCGTCGACGGCGGCAGCGAGGTCTTGACGACCCGGCCCGCCGCATCGTAGTCCGTCCGGGTGTACACGTCCGCCTTGTTGAAGCGGGCGTCGTTGGGGTCGTACGGCTGGTACTGCTTGACCGGGCGGTTCAGCGCGTCGTACTCGGTGCGGTGGGCGAAGTCGTCCACCGTGGCCGTCTCGGTACCGCGCGGGGTGATCACCTTGGTGGTGTTGCCGGCCTGGTCGTACTCGTACTTCGTCGAGCGGACCGTCGTACCGGAGTACGGGACCTTGACCTCGATCTGCTTGCCGCGCTCGTCGTAGACGACGGTCGTGGTGTTGTTCTCCGCGTCCGTGGCGGAGACGAGCAGGCCGTCCTTGTCATAGGACTTCTTGGTCGTCTTGCCCGCGGCGTCCGTGGCGACCGTGATCCGGTGGTTCAGGTCGTAGTCGATCAGGGACCGGTAGTCGTCGGGGGACGAGGTGGCGTTCTGCTTCGGATCGACCGTCTTGACCAGGTTGCCGACGCCGTCGTAGGAGTACGAGACCTTCTCGCCGACCGCGTTCACCACGGACGTGAGCTGGTAGATCTCGTCGTAGGTGTGGGTGGTGACGTAGTCGGTCGCGTCCGACGTGGTGAGCGTGCCCTTCGGCTCGGTCGTCGTCCTGAGGTTGCCGACCTTGTCGTAGGTGTAGCTCGACCTGCGCTCGCCGGACGTCGGGGTGTCCTTCGGGGCGGTGGCCGAGGAGACCTGGTCCGCCGCGTCGTACACCGCCGTGGACACCGCGCCGCCGGGCGACGTGGAGGTGGTGACGTTGTCGTTGGCGTCGTAGACCGGGGCCGGCGTCGTGATCAGCACGCCCGCGTTCTGGTCCTTCGGCACGGTGTTGACCAGCGGACGGCCGAACGTGTCGTACGTCTGCGTGGTCTTCTTGCCCAGCGGGTCCGTGACCTCGGTGACCCGGCCGCGCGCGTCGTAGACGTACGACGTCGACTTGGTCAGGGCGTCGGTGATCGTCGCCGGGTAGCCGGCGGGGCCGAAGCCGCCGTACGTCGTCGGGTTGCCGTTGGCGTCGGTCGCCTTGGTCAGCTGGCCGTAGGAGTTGTACTCGTACGCCGTGGTGTAGTCGCCGGCGGTGGCGGTCGCGACGCCCTTGGGGTCGGTGACCGTCTTCAGGTTGCCGAAGGCGTCATAGCCGAACTGCCACTTGCGGCCCGCCGCGGAGGTCTTGGCGAACAGGTCGGCGGAGTAGCCGTCCAGCCGGGTCTGGTACTCGTACTTCACCGAGTTCGCCGGGTAGGTGCCCGGAGCGCAGTCGCCCGACGGCGGGACGCCGGCCTTGTTGTTCTCCGCGTCGCGCATCCACAGCGGGTAGCCGGTCTTCTGGTCGTAGCAGTAGGCCGTCTTCGCGCCGTTGTGCTCCTCCAGGTAGGTGACGTTGTTGTCCGCGTCCCAGCTCATCTTGGTGGTCTGGGACTTGGCGTTGGTGGCCTGGACCGGGCGGAAGAAGTCGTCCGTGACCTGGGTCGTGACCCGGTTCTCGGCGTCGGTGACCGCGGTGTCGGTGAACTTGGTGTTGCCCGCGTTCACGGCGTAGCCGAAGCCGGTGGTGCCCAGCAGGCGGTCGGTGATCGTCTTGGTCCACCAGTGGTACTTCGGGTCGTCACCGGCCTGCGGGGCGTAGTACGCGAGCTGCGTGCTGTTGCCGCGCGGGTCGGTGGCCCTGACCAGCTTGACGTTCTTGTTCCCCTGCGTGGCGTCGTAGGTGAACGTGAAGTCCTTGGGCTGGGACGAGCCGACACCGTCGGTGAACCGGCCGAGCAGGCCGGCGGTCGTGTAGTAGAACGAGATCTTGCGGCCCGAGACGTCCGTGATGGACTTCACGTGGTCGTAGATCTTGGAGTTCGTCAGGTTCGTCCCGGTGACCTTGGTGCCGGTCGCGTCGATGTACTCGTAGGTCGCGTCCTGCTTCAGGTAGTACTCGACGGTGAGCGACTGCCGGCCGGCCGGGTCGGTGATGTACTTGAGGTAGCGGGCGGGCTTGCCGCCGTTCTTGTGCTCCTCGTAGGTGTACGTCTGGGTGTTGCCGTTCTTCTCGACGAGCGACGTGAGGTGGCCGTCGCAGCCGAACAGGAACCGCGTGCCGTCGGGGCGCGTGAGCGTCCAGGCGTCCGGGACCGGGTCCTTCGTCGGCTGGCAGTCCAGGCCGGCCTTGGGGGCCAGCTTGAAGTGCACACCGGCCGGGGCCTTCCACGCGCTGGTGGCGGCGTCCCAGCGGAAGACGTGCGTGGTGCCGTCGCCGTCCGGGAGCCGGATCTCCGTCGGGTTGGGCTTGGGGTGGAACTCCAGCGGGGCGCCCAGGCGCAGCGGGCCGGCGAGCTGGCCGGACCAGCCGGCGCCCAGGACGCTGTCGCTGGTGTCGAGGGAGTTGTACGAGAGCCGGGCGAAGGTGTTCACGCCGCGGCCCGGGTTGTTGAACGCGTTGTAGGACCACACGCTGTTGCCGGAGGCCAGGTTGTTCATGACCGTCGAGCCGGCGCCGGTGTTCTTGCCCGTGTAGGCGTAGAACTTCTCCAGGCCGAGGGTGTTGGAGGTGGGGTCCTCGACGGTGACGTTCTGCTTCAGCGGCGCGATGGCCGGGGCGCCGGCGGAGAGCCAGCTGCCGTCGGCGATCTTGCGGACGTCCCAGCCGAGCACGTAGTCGAGGCGCTTGTTGCCCTCGTCCGAGTTGATCGGCGTCTTGACCTGCGCCTGGATGGTGGCGGACTTGCCCGGCAGCAGGGCCGGGATCGCCGTCTTGAGCTGGTTGGCGCCAGTGGTCACGTCCGTGCCGTCGGGAAGCTTCCAGGTGTAGGTCAGCTCGCGCTCACCGGCGGCCCAGGCGGTGCTGGTGGTGTTGGTGACCGTGAACGCCACCGTGTACTGGGAGTTCGGGGTCATCCGGGCCGGGGTGGTCGGCGCGTAGTAGGTGTCCTCGGTGGTCGAGTCCACGTAGATGACCTGCATGTACGGGCGGAGCTGGGCGTCCGCGGCCTCCGAGGACAGGAACAGCGTGCGCTCCTGCGGGCCGGTGGTCGTCTCGTCCTTGAGCTTGACCAGGACGCCCTTGTTGGTGGTGGGGGTCTTAACCCAGCCCTGCATCAGGCCGGTCGCGTCCCACCAGTGCCGGCCGACCTCGTCGGTGATCTGCGGAACGGTGTCGGAGACGGTCGCCGAGAAGTCGCCGCCGGGCGTGGTCCAGGCGGTGGTCGCGTTCGCGTTGTTCCACGTGGCTGTGGTCTCGGTGAAGTCGCGGGTCAGCGAGTGGAGCTCGTAGATCGCGCCGTTGGAGGTGCTGGTCGTCTCGGCGCCCCACATGTACATCTTGTTCTCCAGCACCGTGGCGGTGGTGGGGATGTCGGTGGTGGGGAACTTGATGGCGGCGCGGGTCTTGCCGTAGGTGCCGGAGTTGTTGCCGACGCTCAGCCAGGTCTGTCCGATGTTGTAGGACTTCAGGCCGTCGTGGTTGGTGGTCGGCTGGAGGGAGGAGAGCGTGGTGTCCGTCTGGCCCGCCTGGATGATCTTCATCGTCCGGCCGGCCTTCGGGATGCCCACGATCCGGGTGGGGGACCCGAGGACCTGCCCGCCCTTGGTCTTGACCGCCAGCTGGTAGTAGTACGACTTGCCGATCTCCGAGGGGCTGGAGTCCGGGGTCGGCACCGCGGTGGTGTCGGTGTACGTGGTGGCCGTGGGCGGGATCGGGGCGATCAGCGTCGCGGCCGCGGGCGTGAAGGCCTGCTGCGTGGAGCGGTGCAGCTGGTACTCGACGATGTCGAGGTTCGTGTCGCCGGTGCTGTTGGAGTACGCCGGCCAGGACAGCTCGGGGCCCGTCGAGCGGACGACGGTCGGCGAGTTCAGCGAGGTGCCGACCTGGCCGTAGGTGACGGTCAGCCGCGGGTACGTCGAGGTCTCGCCGCCGTAGGTGTTGCCGTCGGCCGCCTCGTAGCGCGGACCGCCGGTCAGTGCGGTGCCCGACTCGTCCGTGGCCTTCAGGACGAAGCCGTGGTTGGCGGCCGTGCCGGAGATCCACTTCTGGACGGTGTCGGTGACCGGGAAGTCGTGCCACTGGTTGTAGACGCCGACGGGCTTGGTGATCTGCGCCGGGTCGACCAGGCGGACCGAGTCGGCGAGCGTGCGCGTGGTGGAGCTGCCGGTGTCCCCGAGGACGATCTTGCCGGCGTTGCCCTTGGCGAAGCTCAGCTCGTTGGTGTCCAGGGTCTTCCAGACACCGCCGCTGCCGGTCTGGTTGACGGTGTAGTTCTTCGTACCGCCGTTGTGCGTGACCGTGTACGGGGCGGCCGTGGCGGCGTCCGCGGCGGCCGGGTAGTGCACGTCCACCCGGTAGGTCGCGGTCCGGGGCACCTTGGGCTGCCAGGTGTACGTCTCACCCGTGAGCGCGTTCTTGTTGTACGCGTAGTCGTCGTTGGTCGCGGCGCCGCCCGTGGTGGAACCGGTGGGCCACTCGCCGGTGGCCGCGGTGCCCGCGTCGCCCTCGTCGAGCTGGACGGTGGTGCCGGACAGCTCGCCGACCAGGGCGCTGGTGTTGCTCCAGGTCGCGGTGGTCTCGTCCCAGGCACCGGTGGCCCGGTGCGCCGCGATGGTGACGGCGTTGCCGTTGGTGGTGTGCGACTGGTCGTAGTACAGGCTCAGGTCCGCGGCGTCGATCTTGACGTTCGCCGGGATCTCGGTGAGCGGGAACTTGATCAGCGAGCGGGCGATCCCGGTGTCGGTCTTGCCGGCCGAGAGCTTCCAGGTGTTGTTGAAGTTCACCGCCGCCTGGTCGGACAGGACCATGGTGTCCTGCGATGCCGAGGCGATGGGGGTCACGGTGATCGTCGGGTCGATGACGACGGGGTACTGGCGCTCTTCGGCCGCGAGCCACTGCGCGTCCGGCGTGACGGTGAGCTTCCAGCCCTCGCCGTCCCGGACGAGCTTCTGCGTGACCTTCGTGGAGTACGTCCCACCGGTCGGCGACAGCGGATCCTTCTTGGCGTCCGTCATGTACGGGGCCGGGATCACCATCACCGGCGTGTTCGGCGCCTCGCCGTAGAAGGCGACCGATCCGTCCTTGCGCTCCTGCGGCGTCAGTCCCTCGGCGTTGAGGGTGAAGGTGAACGAGACCGGCGCGGTGGGCCGCTCGTTCAGGACGATGTCCTCCTTCACCTCGCCCTGGCCGACCCGGTACGACAGGTCCGCGCCCGCGACCGCGTTCCGGTAGACGACCCGGTCGCCCTTCGCCTCGGGCTTCAGGGCACCGGCGCCGGTGAGGCCGAGGGTCAGCGCGCGGCCGTCCTCCGCCTCGAAGCGCATCAGCTTGCGGGCGTCGGAACCGAACCAGCTCTTGCCGGTGTTCGCGGTGTTGGAGAAGTCGAAGCCCTTGTCCTCGGTCGCCCGGACCGCGGTGTCGATCGGCTTCCAGGAGTTCCCCGACCGGTACGCGGTCGGCACGGCCGTCAGCTCGGCCTCGATCCGGCCGTCGGACAACTGCCAGAAGCGGGACTGCGCGGTGCGGCGCTCGGTCAGCTCCTTGACCCGCCGGGCCTCGGGGAGCTTCTCGCCCTTCGGGAGCTTCTCCCGGCTGGGTATCGCCAGCTTCCCGCCGACCGGGGGTTTCGGCTGGTCGTCATCGTCGGAGAACCATCCGGTGATGGTGTCCACGATGCCCTTGCCGTCGCCCGAGGGCGTGCCGCCCGGGGTCGCCGCGTAGGCGACCTGCGGCAGCATGCTACCCGCCACCGCCGACACCACTAGACAGGAGAGATATCTCCTGTAGGGAATTTTCACATCCGAGCCCTTCGATCTTCACACTGATTGCAGGCATGCCAATTCACGGCGCGTGGGAGGACGCCCTGAGGTGCTCGCCGTGTTTAGTCAGCCCGTCAATTCGATGTCAATTCCAAAGGCAAATGCGGACATGCCGCCCCATAGCTGCACTCTTTGTCTGAATGTCCCGGCGGCTCGCTCCGCGTCAGATGCGTGGTGTATAAAGTCCCGGTTCCGCACCGGGACTTTCCATCCGGCAATACACTCGACCGAAAGCGCGGACTTCTCATGGCCTCGACGAAACCCGCAGAAGTAACGGAGAATCAGGGCGCCGCACCGTCAAAGCAGGGCGACGCCAAGGGACTTGACCGGAACGTCCTCGCGATTGCCGCGGTGTTGCTGCTCGCGACCTGCGGATTCGTCGGATACGGGATCCTGTCCACGCCGCAGGACCCGGAGCCGGGCGCCACCCCCTCGGTCGCGGTGACCTACGAGGTCACCGGCGCGGGCACGGCCGAGATCACCTACGCCGGACACGGCGAATCCGGCACGGCGACGGTGGCCAAGGACGTGCGGCTGCCCTGGAAGAAAACCGTTCGGGTCCCCGCCGGCGAATCACCGATCGTGAACATCACGCTCGACCAGAAAGGCGGCAACGCCAGTTGCACGCTCGCCGTTCAAGGTAAGCACGTGCAACGCGCCACGACTTCCGGGGCGTACGGCCGCGCCACGTGCACGGGATCGGAACGCCTTCCGGAATGAACATATGACGTGCCTTCACCAAAGGCACTGACACCGCGCAGAGAAGCCGCCTCGCGAACCCCGCACCGGGGAACGGCCCGCAAGGCGGCTTCTTCTCTTTGACGCCATATCAGGAATGCGACTTCGGGCGCGCGGCGGCCGGGCGCGGCCGGGCGGCGCCGCCGCGTGCGGGTTCCCAGGTCCGGGATAGGGTGCCGCCGACGGAGTACACGGTGGGCGGGGCGGGACATGACACTGCGGGACGGGGATCCGCGGGCGATCGGCGGGTACGTCCTGATCGCCCGGCTGGGGTCCGGCGGGATGGGGACGGTGTACTCGGGGCGGGCCGCTTCGGGCCGGCTCGTCGCGGTGAAGCTGGTGCACCAGCAGTTCGCCGACGACCCCGAGTTCCGGATCCGGTTCCGCCAGGAGGTGGCGGCCGCCCGGCGGGTGAGCGGGGCCTTCACCGCTGCGGTCGTGGACGCCGATCCCGACGCGGAGCGGCCCTGGATGGCCACCCAGCTGGTGCCCGGGCGGACGCTGGGCGCGCGGGTGAAGGCGGACGGGCCGCTGCGCGGGAGCGCGCTGCGGGTGCTCGCGCTGGGACTGGTGGAGGCGCTGCGCGAGCTGCACACCACCGGGGTGGTCCACCGCGATCTGAAGCCGGAGAACGTCCTGCTGACGGACGACGGGCCGCGCGTCATCGACTTCGGGATCTCGCGGGCGACGGGGCAGCAGACTCTGACCTCGACCGGGCAGATCCTGGGGACTCCGCCGTACATGTCGCCGGAGCAGCTGTCGGCTCCGGCACGGGTGCGGGCGTCGTCGGACGTGTTCTCGCTGGGCTCGGTGCTGGTCTTCGCGGCGACCGGGCGGGGGCCCTTCGACGCGGACTCGCACTACATGACGGCCTACCGCGTGGTGTCGGAGGCGCCGGACATCGGGGCGCTGGCCGATCCGCTGCGGGCCGTGGTCGGAGCATGCCTGGCCAAGGAGGCGGCCGACCGGCCGGGGCCGGACGAGCTGTTGGCCGCGCTGGCGCGGATCCCGGAGGCCGACTGGGAGAACCCGCTCCGCGAGGGCGGCGGCGAGGGCGGGGCGCAGGCCGCGGGCGAGGGCGCGGCTGCGGATGCGGATGCGGATGCGGATGGGGCCGCGGACCTGCGCGAGGGCTCGGGTCCGGCGGCCGCCGACGCGGGCGGGCCGCTCACCCGGCGCTCCGGGCCGCCGACCGGGCCGGTCGGGGACGCGGCGGCCGTGCGGCGCCGGCGGCTCCGGCGGCGCGCTGTCCTCGCGGGGGCGCTCGCCGCTTCGCTGCTGGCCGGCGGCGGGATCTACCTGCGGCTCTCCCCGGCGGACGGTTCGCGGGACGACGCGAAGACCCCCGGCGCCTCCGCCGGTCCCTCCGGGATCCCCGATGGTGCCGCGCGTACGCCCGCCCGCCCGGCGGTGACCGGGACCCTCGCCCCGTACGTGGCCACCGACGGCGGCAGCCCGGCCGGTAACCGTGCCTACGCGGACGCCCCCGCCCGGCGCCCCGCCGGCTGGCGGGCCTGGAACGGCGGGAAGGACATGGGCTCCTGCGTGTACGCGGACTCCTCGCTGGTGTGTACGTCGCCCGGCCCCGAGGGCGGTTCGGGCGATGTGCTCAGCCGGTTCGACGCGGCGACCGGCGAGCACCTGTGGGGGCAGCTCCTGGAGGACGTGGTGGACGGGCAGGGCCCGTTGGTGGCTCCGGGAGCGGTCGCCGGATCCCACACGGTGATCGTGCCCGGCAGCAAGGGGTTCACCGCGCTGGACCTCGCCGACGGCACCCCCCGGTGGGAGTTCCCCACCAAGGAGAAGCTGCGGCGGCCGGTGCTGGACGCGGCCGGCAGCCGGGTCTTCGCGGTCAACGCGTCCGGGACCGTCACCGCCCTGGAGACCCGGTACGGCAAGCTCCTGTGGCAGCAGGCGGTGTCGGGCTCCGAGGACGGCTACCCGGCGCTGCGGGTGGCCGCGGACCGGGTGTACGTACAAGGACGGACCCAGAACCCCGACATGGGATTCCAGAGCTTCGTCACCGCCCTCGACGGGGCCACCGGCAAGAAGCTGCCGTTCGGCACCCCCCAGGACGGCACCCGGTTCGCGATGCCCGGATCGTGCGAGACCCGCGGACTGACGCTGGCCCAGGACGAGTTCGACGCGACGGTCTTCCTGTGCAACAAGGAGAACGGGGCGGGGGTGCTGCGCGGTGACCCGGCGAGGCGTCGGTCCACGGACATCCCGTACGCCGGCACGACGCTGTCCGGACCGGCCGTGGCCGGGGGCACGGTGTACCTGATGGCGGCCGCCTCGGGGGGCGAGCCGGCCTTCATGGAGCTCGACCAGCAGACCGGCGGAGCCGTGTGGCGGATTCCGCTCGCGCAGGAGTGCGCCGACCCGGAGCGCCCGGAGACGTCGAACGCGGTGGTGGTGACCGACGGGCTGGCGTACGTGCGGTGCCGGACCTCCGGGGTGGTCATCGACCTCGCCTCCCGCAAGCAGACCGGCCGGTTCACCGTCCCGGGCGGCGTCCGCCCCGGCCCGGACGGCCCGTCCGGCTTCCTGGTGGCGGGCGGAGTGGTCTTCACGCCGACCGCCAAGGGCTGGTCCGCCGTCGAACCGTCCGCCGTCTGACGGACGCCCGCGGCCGCGGCCGCGGGGTGAACCCTGGCCGGAGGAAGGGCCCCGCGGCACGGGGTGGTGGGGCACTTCCTCCGGCGTGCTCCGTGCCGGCTCAGCCGGCGAGCTGCCCGTCCGCCGCGGCGGTGACGGGTTCTTCCGGTGGCGGCGGCAGGCCGCGCAGTCGGCTCACCGGGGACAGGACGAGTGCGATCAGCACGGCGGCGGAGCCGATCGCCGCCACGGTCAAGGCCGCCCGGGCGCCGATCCGGCCGGACAGCAGGCCCGCGAACAGGCCGCCGAGTGCGCCGCCGCCGAACAGCAGGGTACGGAAGACCGCCGTCATCCGGCCCATCATCGACTGCGGGGTACTGGCTTGGCGCAGGCTGACGATGACGACGCCGGCGACACCGAGTCCGAGGTAGGTGGTGAAGAAGGACAGGACGAACATCCCCACCATCACCGGCCGGGGACCGGTGGCCAGGACGATCAGCGCCGGGCCGGTGAGGAGGGCCGACTGGGCGACGAGGTAGACGCGGCCGAGCCGGAAGCGCCGGATGACCGTGCGGGAGATCCCCGCGCCGATGAGACCGCCCACGGAGGCCGTGGCGAAGATGCCGCCGAGGGTCGTCGGGTCCAGGTCCAGGTCGCGTGTTCCGTACAGCAGGAACATCGTCCACACGGTGATCATGGAGAAGTTGCAGCAGAAACCGATCAGGGCGAGGGAGCGCAGGACCGGGTTCTTCAGCACCAGGCGCAGTCCGTCCCGGAGTTCGGTGGGCAGGTGCCGGCGGGCCGCGGGCGGTCGGGGCGGGGGCTCGGCGGTGCGGATGAGCAGCAGCGAGATCAGGGACACGAGGTAGGAGAACGCGTCGACGATCAGTGCCACGGGCGCGGTCAGGGCGCCGACCAGGACACCCGCCAGTCCGGGCCCTGCCACGTCGGCCGCCGATGAGCTCATGCCCATCTTGGCGCCGGCTTCCACGTAGTGCTCCGGGTCGCGCACGAGCGTGGGGACGTACGACATCCAGCTCACGTCGAACAGCACCGAGGCGACGCCGACGGCGCAGGCGATCGCCAGCAGCGAAGCCATGCCGAGCGCGTCCGTCCAGTACAGGAGCGGCACGAGGGCCAGCAGGACCATCCGGACGAGGTTGGCGCCGAGCATGATCCGCCGCCGCCGGACCCGGTCCGCCCACACCCCGAAGACCAGGGCGAGCCCGAGGTACGGGACGAGTTGCAGGAACCGCAGGACGCCGACCTGCTCGTCCGTGGCGTGGAAGGCGGTGATGGCGGTCAGCGGCAGGGCGAGATTCGTGACCTGGGTGCCGAGAAGCGAGAGCGTCTCGCCCAGCCAGAACCTGAGGAAGTCGCCGTTGCGCCAGA
This sequence comes from Streptomyces sp. NPDC046303, assembly GCF_055588085.1. NCBI lineage: Bacteria > Bacillati > Actinomycetota > Actinomycetes > Kitasatosporales > Streptomycetaceae > Streptomyces > Streptomyces sp. NPDC046303. The sequence goes on along the minus strand of NZ_JBVJFA010000007.1, from coordinate 184,560 downwards.
GGCTCTCGCCGGAGGACTTTTCGGCGGCCTTCGGCGCGGTGGTCATCGCCGTCCCTGGCCGGCGAGGTCGGCGACCGCGTCCGCGACGTGGTCCACTTCCTCCTCGGTGTTGTAGTAGTGCGGCGACAGGCGCAGGCACCAGTCGACCCCCTTGTCCCCGAAGTCGAACTGGGCGAACTCGCGGAAGCTGAGCGCAGAGTTGATGCCGCGGGCGTCCATGGCCGCCTTGAACGGCTGCGGCTGGCATCCCGCCACGCCGAAGGTGACGAGCGCGGCGAGGCGCGGGCCCCGGTCGAGCAGCCGCACCCCCGGGATCGGCGCGAGCCGGTCGCGGAGCCGGGCCGCGAGCGCCGGGGTGCGCTGCTCGATGGCCTCGATGCCGACGGTGCGGGCGTAGCGCGTCGCGGCTGCGCTGCCGAGCACCGTGGCGTACGGGAACTCCCACTCCTCGAACCGGGCCGCCGTCGCGACGGGCTCGTAGCGGCCGGGCTCGGTCCAGCGGGCCCCGTGCATGTCGATGAACAGCGGTTCGAAGCCCGCGCGCAGGACGCGGTCGGACACGTACAGGAATCCGGAGCCGCGCGGACCGCGCAGGAACTTGCGGCAGGTGGCGGTGAGGAGGTCGCAGCCGATCTTCTCCACGTCGATGACGAGCTGGCCCACCGACTGGCAGGCGTCGACCAGGTAGAGCAGGTCCAGCTCGCGGCAGTGGCGGCCGATGTCGGCCACGGGCGAGACGAGGCCGGAGTTGGTGGGGACGTGGGTGGCGGACACCAGGCGGGGGCGGTGGGTCCGCATCAGCGCGGCCATCGCCTCCACGTCCACCCCGCCCTCCGGGGAGTCGGGCGCGTGGACGATGCGCACGCCGAAGCGCTTGCGCAGGGAGAGGAAGGCGATCTGGTGGGAGACGAAGTCGTCGCGGGTGGTGAGGATGACGTCGTCGGCCTCGAACGGGATCGAGGACAGGGCGTTGGCGTAGGCGTGGGTGGCGCTGCCGGCGAAGGCGATGTTGTCGGGCGTGGTGTTGATGAGGGCGGCGATCTCCGTGTAGAACCCGCGGACTTCGGCGGCCCGGGCCGCCGACGCCTCGTAACCGCCTATCCGCGCCTCGAGGTTGAGGTGGCCGACCATCACGTCCCGTACCGGCGCGGCCAGCAGGCCGCAGCCCGCGTTGTTGAAGTGGATGACCTCGCGGCACCCGGGGGTGTCGGCCCGCAGGGCGGCCACGTCCAGCCGAAGTGCTTCCCGACCAGGACCGAAAGCGCTACTGTTGTCTCTCATGAATGACGGTAGCACTTCTGGTGAGTTGGCCGACAGCCTCCGTGCGCTGGTCTCCCGGCTGTCGCCCGGCGACCGGCTGCCGAGCAGCCGGGAGCTCATCAAGGAGTACCGGGTCGGCCCGGCGACCGTGGCGCGGGCCATCGCCGCGCTGGCCGCCGAGGGCGCGGTGGTGACCCGTCCGGGCAGCGGGACGTTCGCGGCGCAGCGGGGCCGGCTGCGCGACGCGGCCGTGGGCGGGAGCGGCGGCGGCGCGGATACCGACTGGCAGACGGTCGCCCTCACGGACCGCGCCGTCGACACCCACCTGATCGCCGACCCGCTCGGCCCGCCGCCGGCCGGGACGATCACGCTGGACGGCGGCTACGTGCACCGCTCGCTCCAGCCCACCCGGGCCCTGAGCGCGGCGCTCGCGCGGGCGGCACGCCGTCCGGACGCCTGGGACCGCGCCCCGGCCGGCGGCCTGATGGCGCTGCGCACCGTGTTCGCCAGGATCGTCGGCGGCAGCGTGGCCCCGGAGGACGTGCTGGTCACCGCGGGCGGGCAGAGCGCCCTGTCGATCGCGTTCCGGGCCATCGCCGGGCCCGGCAGCCCGGTCCTGGTGGAGTCCCCCACCTATCCCCGGGCCCTGGCCGCCGCCCGCGCCGCCGGGCTGCGGCCCGTTCCGGTACCGCTCGACGCGGACGGCCTGCGGCCCGACATGCTGGCCGACGCGTTCGCGATGACCGGCGCGCGACTGCTGTACTGCCAGCCGACCTTCCAGAACCCGACCGGCACCGTGCTGGCACCCGAACGGCGCCGTCAGATCCTCGATGTGGCGCGCGCCTCGGGCGCGTTCGTCCTCGAGGACGACTTCGCACGGCACCTGGGACACGGCGGCGCGGTGCCGCGGCCGCTGGTCGCCGACGACCGCGACGGCACGGTCGTCCACGTCACCTCGCTCACCAAGCCCGCCGCACCGAGCCTGCGGATCGGGGTCCTTGTGGCGCGCGGTCCGGTCATGGAGCGCATGCGCGCGGTACGCCTGGTCGACGACTTCTTCGTCACCCGCCCCCTCCAGGAGGCCGCGCTGGAGGTCCTCAGCTCCCCCTCCTGGGACCGCCACGTCCGCTCCCTGGGTACGGCGCTGCGGGAGCGGTGCGCGGTGCTGGCCGCCGCGGTCACGCGGGAGGTCCCCGGTGCGGCCTTGGCCGGATTGCCCACGGGCGGCCTCCACCTGTGGGTCCGCCTGCCGTCGGGCGTGGACGACACGGTCCTGGCCGGCGCGGCACGGCAGCACGGCGTCGCGGTGAGCGCCGGCAGCCGCTACTTCGCCACCGAGCCGCCGGCCCCCCACCTGCGCCTCGGCTTCGCCGCGACCGCCGACCACGCCGAGCTGACCGAAGCCGCCCGCCGCCTGGGCGCCGCCCTGTCCGGCCTCGGCCCGAAGGAGTCCGACTAGGGCCTGTATGCGGTGAAATGATCAAGCAGTGTGACTGATGCCCCATGACCTTCGCCAAGCGTCGGAGGCGCTTACCGGGTCATGCCGATGGCACGCCGGAACCTTGCCCACGGGGAGGTCGGCAAGGTCGTGCCGGAGTCCTCATCAGGAGAGCCGGCATGCTGTGCCGCGGTGGACCGCTGTGCTGGGTCCTCCTGAGGATCTCCGCGGAACGCGACGGCGTCCTCCCCGATCCCGACCACCTCCAGGAGGGTGTCCAGGGCCTTGTCGGCTTGCTCGTGAGGCTGGGTGAGCCAGACATACGAGACTCCGAGCGGATTGCCGTCGTGCTTGCTGATCGCGAAGCTGAAGCCTTGCAGCCGGAACAGAACGACGTCGAGTTCGTCCAGCCCGTCCCACGACCGCTCCACGTGCAGACGCAGCCGCCGAGCCACGGGCTGCACCGGCAACGCCAGCACTCCGATCATCTGGAACAGCGGGGCGCAGTGCTCCCAGACGCTGTACTGGCAGGCCGGGTTCTTGCCGGTGGAGTAGCTCGGTTGTACAGCCGGCTGCCAGTCGGGCTCAGGTCCCGGGACCTCGATCTCTGCCACAGTCCCTCCAACGACTCCGGCCACCTGGTGAACGACCACCTGAACCCGGGGGCGGATCACCGCGTCACGCACGCGCTAGAAGCGGATCACGCTCTCACAGTTCACGACCACGTCGCGGGCGGCCGGGTCCGCGATGACCGTGTCGAAGCCGGGCCCGCAGTCGATCCGGTCGTAGCCGCGGTTCCGGCTGAGGATCCTGTCGTTGCCGTCGCCTCCCACGAAGGTGTCCTCCGACTGCGGGGTGGGCCAGCCGTCGGGGTCGGAGAGTTGGTCACCGCGGGTACCGCCACGGATCCGGTCCTGCCCGGATCCGCCGTCGATGACCGCCGGAAGCGGCAGCGGAAGGATGAACCCGAGGGTCACGGAGTCGTCCCCGTCGCCCGCTGACATCCTGAGCCTCGTCGTCGTGGCGATGGGACCACAGTTGACCTGGCTGGTGGCGATGCTCCGGCAGCCGAACCCGGGAACGATCCCGGCCGCGTCGAAGATCGAGACCTCACCGGAGTTCTCGACGACGAAGACCTCGTTGGCGGTCGCGGGCAGCGCGGACCAGTGGACCTCGGAGCCCGCGCGCTGCGCGAGAGAGGGAGCCGCCGCCGCCGGACCGGCGGCCAGCATGACGAGGGAGAGGGCGGCCGCGGCGGGGCCGAGGAGCATGACCGGGCGCGGCATCAGAGATCTGTTCACCGTCCCACTGTGCTGACCGCGCCCCGGGCCGCCCGTGAGTGACCCGGCCCGCTGCTCCCATCGGCCGTCCCCCGTCACCCGGATTGCCTCACGCCGTGCCGCCGGCCTGCCCGGCCGTGTGCTCCAGCGTGCCTCCGATGCGCAGGTTCCAGCGGTGGGCGCGGCCGGTGAAGTGGGTTGCGGTGAGGGGGCGGACGTCGATGCGCCAGAACGTCTCGTCGGGTGCTGCGAGGGCGTGGACCACCGCCGCGCGGATGACGTCCGGTTCGGCGACGGCCGTGACGGTCCCGGAAAGCTCGGGCAGGGCGTCGAGCCAGGCGCCCACCCGCAGGCGTACGCCGCGCAGCGATTCCCCGCCGTGCGGGGCTGCCGTCGGGTCCGTCATCCAGGCGGCGACGGCTTCCGCTTCGGCGGCCGCGACGGCGTCCAGGGTCTGCCCGCGCCAGCGCCCCATGGCGCAGCCGGCCAGGTCGGCCACGGCCGGCGGCTCGGGCCGCAGGCCGAGGGCCCGGGCGGTCTGGCGGCAGCGGAGGGAGGGGGAGGTGTAGGCGCGGGCGGGCTGGGCGGTCGCGGCCGCGGCGGACTCGGCCCGCGCGCGTCCCGCCGGATCGAGGGGGCTGTCGTCGTCGAACCGGAAGTCCCGCAGTGCTGTGCTCGTCGCGGGGGAGATCAGGGTCAGCCGGACTGTCATCGGGGCCTTCGCGGTCGCGGTCGTCGGAGGTCAACAGGCGGGCACTCTACTCAGGGGGCGCACGGAAGTGATGCGGGCCTCACGCCCTTGGCGACGGGTGCGGCGCGCGGTACGGTCAGGCCGACATTTCAACAAGGTGACGACGGCGAGGCGGAAGTCCGGTGTGAATCCGGCATGGTCGCGCCACTGTGTGCTGCGCCGGCATCCCCCTGGGGTGCGCCGCTGCGAGTCAGACCCGCGGACCGTCGTCCTGCACCACCGTATGGGACGCGTGTTCCCCGAGGAGGTTCCACCATGGCCGAGGCTGTCGTCTCCCCTGCCATTCCCGCCCCTTCCGGCTCTCTGCCGGCTCCGCTGCCCGTGCGCGCGGTACTCCCCTGGGCCCTGTTCGTTGGCCTTCTGATGCTCGTCGCCCTGTACTTCGTCGGCGCCGAACAGGGCGCCACGTCCGTGTTCTCCGGTGCCGGAGTGCACGAGTGGGTGCACGACGGTCGTCATCTGCTCGGCTTCCCCTGCCACTGAGAGGCCACGCACATGCACGCCTCAACTGTCAGAGGCCTTTTGGTACGCGGCATGCTCGCGGGCCTGATCGCCGGGCTGTTCGCCTTCGCCGTCGCCTATGTGGTGGGTGAGCCGCCCGTCAACGGCTCGATCGCGGTGGAGGAGGCCCAGGCCGCCCAGGAAGCGGCGGGCGCCCACGGCGGGCACGGCGCCGAAGCCGGGGCGGCGGAGGAAGAGGAGGAACTGGTCAGTCGGCCGGTGCAGTCGACCTTCGGGCTGGCCACCGGTGTCCTCGTCTACGCAGTCGCCCTCGGCGGCATCGCCTCCCTGGCGTTCGCCTTCGCCCTGGGGCGCGTGGGCGGGTTCAGCCCGCGGGCGACGGCGGCCCTCACCGCGGCGGCGGCCTTCGCCACCGTCTACCTGGTGCCGTTCCTGAAGTACCCGGCCACTCCCCCGGCCGTCGGGAACCCGGACACGATCGGGCAGCGCACCACGCTGTTCTTCCTGATGATCCTGCTCAGCGTGCTCCTCGGCGTCGGCGCGGTCATAGCGGGCCGGCGGCTGGCGCCGCGCCTGGGCAACTGGAACGCCACCCTGGCCGCCGGCGCCGGCTTCGTCGTCGCCGTCGGCCTGGCGTTCGCGTTCCTGCCGGACAACGACGACGCGGTCAAGCCCGGTTTCCCCGCTGCCCTGTTGTGGGAGTTCCGGGTCGCCTCACTGGCCGTGCAGGTCGTCCTCTGGGCGGTGTTCGCGATCGTGTTCGGCGTGCTGGCCCAGCGGCTCCTGGCCGCCCGTACGGCCGACGCCGGTGCGCCCGCGCCCCAACGGGAGCCCGCCCTCGGCTGATGCGCGTTCCGCACCGCCGATACGGCACTGCCCCGCCGGGCCCGCGAAGGGTGGGCGGGGCAGTGTCATGCCGTCGTACCTTCCACCGCAACGGCGGCTACGACGGCGGCGGTAGTGCAGGCATCGGCGGCAGCGGGAGCGGCGGCAGCAGCGTCCCGTGCAGCCACGCCGCGAGCAGGTCGTCCAGCGGCTCGGACGCGTGGCGGGCCGCGTGGGTGGTGAAGGCGGCGGTGCTCACCACGCCGTGGCGGTGCACGGTGGCCCACTCGCGCAGCATGCGGAAGAACGCGGCGTCGCCCAGGGCGCAGCGCACCGCGTGCACGGCGAGACCGCCGCGCTGGTACAGGCGGTCGTCGAACATCAGCTTGCGGCCCGGGTCGGCCAGCAGCAGGTCCTGCGGCTGTGAGGACAGCAGCCGGTGCGCGGCAGCGGCCAGCTCGTGCGCGGAGCGGCCGCCGGAGCGTTCCGACCAGAGCCACTCGGCGTACTTGGCGAAGCCCTCGTTCAGCCAGATGTGCCGCCAGTCGGCGATGGTCACGCTGTTGCCGAACCACTGGTGGGCCAGTTCGTGGGCGATGAGGCGCTCCGAACCGCGGACGCCGTCCACGTGGTTGGCGCCGAACGTGGACAGGCCCTGGGCTTCCACCGGGACGTCCAGTTCCTCGTCGGCGACGACCACCGTGTACTCGCCGAAGGGGTAGGGCCCGAAGAGTTCCTCGAACAGCCGCATCATGGCGGGCTGCCGGGCGAAGTCGCGGGAGAAGCGGGGCAGCAGGTGCGCCGGTACGTGGGCGCTCTGCGGGACTCCGCCCAGCCCGGGGTCGCCGAGGAGCACCGTCTGGTACATGCCGATGGACAGGCCGACCAGGTAGCTGGAGGTCGGCGCGGGCTGCTCGTACACCCAGGTGGTGGTGCTGGCCCTGGTGGTCCGGGTGAGCAGGCGGCCGCCGGCGACCACCGTGTAGGCGGAGGGCGTGTTGACGGAGATGTGGTACGAGGCCTTGTCGGCGGGCCGATCGTTGCACGGGTACCAGGAGGGCGCGCCGACCGGCTGGCTGGCCACGAGCGCGCCGTCGGTCAGCTCCTCCCAGCCGAGGCCGCCCCAGGGGCTGCGCACCGGCTTGGGGTTGCCCGCCCAGTGCACCTCGACGGTGAAGGCGGCGCCGGCCGGCAGCGGCTTGGCGGGCCGGAGGCGGAGCCTGCCGCCCCGGTGCGTGTAGTGCGGGGCCCGGCCGTTGACCAGGACCCGGCCTATTTTGTACTCGGCCAGGTTCAGGTGGAACTCGGTGAGCGGCGCCCGCCCGGCGATCGCGCTGATCCGGGCCGTGCCGGCCAGCCTGTTGGGGCCGGGACGGTATTCCAGGGCGAGTTCGTACCGGTGCGCGCGGTAGCGGGAGTCGCCGTTGGCCGGAAAGTACGGGTCCGCCGCCGCTGTCTGCTGGCCGTTCACTGCCGCTTCCGTTCTGGCCCTGTCAGGACCGCCACGCCTCGATCGGATTGCCCAGCCAGCGGGAGTCGGCGGGCACGGATTCCCCGGCCATCACGAGGGAGGCGGGACCCAGGGTGCTGCGGGCCCCGACCGTGCTCCCGGGCAGGACGATTCCGCCCGGGCCCAGGGTGGCGCCCTCACGGAGGACCACAGTATCCGTCCTCAAGATCCGGTCGTGGAAGAGGTGTGTCTGCAACACGCATCCCCGGTTCACGCTGACCGCGTCGCCCAGCTCCACCAGGTCCGTTTCGGGCAGCCAGTAGCTCTCGCACCACACTCCGCGACCGATCCGGGCACCCAGCGCGCGCAGCCACAGGGCCATCAGCGGGGTGCCGGGCACCGATCCGGCCAGCCACGGCACGGCCAGTACCTCGACGAAGGTGTCGGCCAGCTCGTTGCGCCACACGAAGCCGCTCCACAGCGGGTGCTCGCCGGTCCGGTGGCGGCCCACCAGCAGCCACTTCGCGGCCACCGAGACCAGGCACGCGGCCAGCCCGGCGGCGAGCAGGACGGCGCCCGACAGCAGGGCGGTCCCCCAGATCCCCAGGCCGGTCGCGGCGGTCAGCGCGCAGAGCGCCGCCACCGTGAGCACGGCCAGCGCGGACGAGCAGAAGACCGGGAGGAGCCGGCACAGCTCCACCAGGCCGCGGGCCCACAGCAGGCGTGCGGGCGGGTCGTACGTCCGGCTCTGGTCGGCGTCGGCGGCGGACCGCGGCAGCCTGACGGGCGGCAGGCCCAGGTAGGAGCTGCCCTTCTTGGCCTTCTTCGGGGTCGCGGACAGGACGCCCACCAGTCCGTCGTCGGGGACGGTACGGCCCGGCGCGGTCATTCCGGAGTTGCCGAGGAACGCCCGGCGGCCGATCTCGGAGTGTCCGATGCGGACCCAGCCGCCGCCCAGTTCGCAGGGGGCGGTCAGGGTGTCGTCGGCGAGGAACGCGCCCTCTCCGACGGTGGTGAGGCTGGGGAGTGCCAGGACGGTGGAGACCTCGGCGCCCCGGCCGATCTTCATGCCGAGCAGGCGCAGCCACACGGGGGTGATGAGCCCGGCGTACAGCGGGAAGAGCGTCTCCCGGGACAGGTCCATCAGCTGGGTGACCGTCCAGGCCTGCCAGCCGACCCTGCTGTGCGTCGGATGGTTGCCCGTGTGCAGTCCGAGGCTGAGCAGGCGTACGGAGACCAGCAGGAGCAGGGCGTACGCGCATCCGAAGGCGAGGGCCCCGGGCACCACGGCGAGCAGCGCTCCGCGCAGGGCCGCGGCGAGCCCGGCGCCGGCGGGCACGAACAGGCTGACCACGAGCAGGGCGGGCACGGTGGCGAGGACCGGCAGGGCGGTGAGGCAGAAGCCGGTCGCCCCGTACATGGCCCGCCAGTGCGTGGCGCGCGGCGGGCGTTCCTTGGGCCAGTTCCGCTTGGCCTTGCCGAGTTTGCCGGCGGGGGCTCCGGCCCAGCGCTGGCCGGTGGGGACCTGCCCGACCACGGCGGAGCCGGGGGCCACCTCGGCGCGCTTGCCGACCCGCGCACCGGGGAAGAGGATGCTGCGGGTGCCGACCACCGCGCCCGCGCCGACCTTGACCGGGCCGATCTCGAGCCGGTCCCCGTCCAGCCAGTGCCCGGAGAGGTCGACCTCGGACTCCACGGCGCAGCCGCGGCCAAGCTTGAGCATGCCGGTGACGGGCGGCAGGGAGTGCAGGTCCACCTCGGGGCCGATCTTGGCGCCGAGGGCCCGGCCGTAGCGTTCCAGCCAGGAACCGGTGAGCTGCGTCGCGCCGGCGTATTCGGCCAGCCGCTCGGCGGTCCACAGCCTCAGGTGCACGCTTCCGCCGCGCGGGTAGCGGCCCGGCCGCACCCCGCGCAGCAGCAGGCGGGCGCCGCCGGCCGCGATCACGAGGCGGCCGGGCGGGCTGAAGAGCAGCACCGCACCGGCGGCGACGAGCCACCAGGAGGCGGTCGGCGCCCACGGGTAGGGCCCGAACCGGTGCAGCACGTTGCCCAGGGCCAGCAGTGCCACCGTCCAGCGCAGGCCCACCAGGGTGAGCAGCGGGAGCAGCAGGAGCGACTGGATCACCTTGGCGCGGAGCGGGACCGGCGCGATGGTCCGGGCCGCGCCGTCGTCCTGTACGGACTTCTCCAGCCGGCGGGCCAGCTTGCGCAGGGTCGGCTGCTGGTAGATGTCGAGGACGGCCGCGCCGGGGTAGCGGGTGCGCAGCCGGGTGGTGAGCTGGGCGGCGGCGAGGCTGTTGCCGCCGATGGCGAAGAAGTCGTCGGCGGCGCCGGTGACGGCGATTCCGAGGGTCTCGGTCCACTGCTCGGCGAGCCAGGCCTCGGTGCCGTAGAGCTGCTCGGCGGGGCCGGTGGTCTCCAGTTCGGGCAGGGGCCAGGGCAGCGCGGCCCGGTCGACCTTGCCGGAGGTGCGGGTCGGCAGCTCCTCGACCGGTGCGAGCAGCGGTACGAGGGCTGCGGGCAGTTCGGCGCGCAGCCGCTCGACGGCCGCCGCGTGGTCCCAGCCGTCCTGGGTGACCAGGTAGCCGACGAGCAGCTGGTTGCCGCTGCGGGCGGTGCGTACGGCGGCGGCCGCGCCGGCCACGCAGGGCAGGGCCTGGAGTGCGGCGTCGACCTCGCCGAGCTCGATGCGGCGGCCGCCGAGCTTGATCTGCTCGTCGCCGCGGCCGAGGAAGACCAGTCCTTCCGGTTCCGCGCGGACGAGGTCGCCGCTGCGGTAGGCGCGCTGCCAGCCGAGGGATTCCAGCGGGGCGTACTTCTCGGCGTCCTTCTCGGGGTCGAGGTAGCGGGCGAGGCCGGCGCCGCCGATCACGAGCTGGCCGCTGCCGCCCATCGGCACGGGCTCGCCGGACTCGTCGACCACGGCCAGTTCCCAGCCGTTCAGCGGCAGGCCGATCCGGATCGGCTCCTCGCCGGTCAGCAGCGCGGCGCAGGCGACGACGGTGGCCTCGGTGGGGCCGTACGTGTTCCAGACCTCGCGGCCCTCGGTGACCAGGCGCTGGGTCAGCTCGGGCGGGCAGGCCTCGCCGCCGAAGATCAGCAGCCGGACCTCGCCCAGGTCTTCTGGCTCCCAGAGCGCGGCCAGCGTCGGCACCGTGGAGACCACGGTGATCTCCTGTTCCACCAGCCAGGGGCCGAGGTCGGCGCCGCTGCGCACCTGGGAGCGGGGTACGGGGACGAGGCAGGCGCCGTGGCGCCAGGCCAGCCACATCTCCTCGCAGGAGGCGTCGAAGGCGACGGAGAGTCCGGCCATGACCCGGTCGCCGGGCCCGATCGGCTCCTCGGCGAGGAACAGCGCGGCCTCGGCGTCCACGAAGGCGGCGGCGTTGCGGTGGGTGACGGCGACGCCCTTGGGCTTGCCGGTGGAGCCGGAGGTGAAGATGATCCACGCGTCGTGCTCGGGGCCGGGCCGGGCGGCGGGGGCGGGGGCGGCGGCGTTCGCGGGTCCGGTGGCGTCGATGCGCCGTCCCGCACCCAGCACGGCCCGCACGCCGGCCTCGGCGAAGACCAGTTCGGCCCGCTCGTCCGGGTCCTCGGCGTCGACGGGCACATAGGCGGCGCCCGCGGCGAGGACGGCGAGGACGGAGACGTAGAGCTCGTTGGTCCCGGAGGGCACCCGGACGCCGACCCGGTCGCCGAGCCCGACGCCGGCGGCCGCGAGGGCGCGCCGCCCGCGGTCGACCTCGGCGGCCAGCGCGCGGTAGGTCAGCTGGGTGGTGCCGTCGTCCAGGGCGGGTTCGTCGGGGTACGCCCGTACGGACGCCTCGAGGATGTCGACGAGGGTGCGCGGCGGGGCGGTGGGGCCGGCGGTGAACAGGGCGGACTTTCCGGCCTCTTGCGGGTCGCCTCCGCCGGACACCGCCACGTCGCCGGACTCTGCCGCGTCGCCGGACTCTGCCGCGTCGCCGGACTCTGCCGTGTCGTCGAGCAGAGTGAGTTCACCGCGCTCTGGTGTGGCTGCCATCGGCCCTCGCGTCTCGTTCCCGGATTCCTCCCGGGTCGCCGGCGGAGCCCGGCCGGGATCGCCCAGGTTGTTCCGGTTCGGCGGCAAACAACCCGCCATTCTAGTGCGGCATCGAGAATTTTCGCGTTGAACCCTCGAGCGTGGCCGGCATCCGGGTCCTTCAGCTCAGCTGTCGGCGGACCAGTTCGTGGAAGAGGCCCGTCGGGTCGGCGAGGAGGTCGGCCGGCGGGCCCTGCTGGACGATGCGCCCGTCGGCCATGGCGATCACCCGGTCGGCGTCCATGATCGTGGACAGCCGGTGGGCGATCACGATGCGGGTGGCGCGCAGGCTCCGGGTGGAGTCGATGACCACGCGCTGTGCCTCGTTGTCCAGCGCGCTGGTGGCCTCGTCGAAGAACAGGACGCGGGGCTTGCGGATGAGGGCCTGGGCGATCATCAGCCGCTGGCGCTGGCCGCCCGAGACCGTGCCGCCGCCGTCGGAGAGCATGGTGTGCATGCCCATCGGCATGGCCTTGATGTCCTCGGCCAGCCCCGCCATCGCGGCGGCCTCCCACGCCTCCTCGAGCGAGAAGGCCTCGGAGCCGCAGATGCAGTCGAGGATCGAGCCGGTGAAGGGCTGCGCGTTCTGCAGGACGACGCCGCACTGGCGGCGCACGGCCGCCTGGTCGAGTGCCGCCAGGTCCTGGCCGTCGTACAGGACGCTGCCGGTGAGCGGCTTCTCGAAGCCGATGAGCAGCCGCAGCAGGGTCGACTTGCCGCAGCCGCTGGCCCCGACGACCGCGACGAACTCCCCCGGCCGGACGCGGAAGTCGATGCCGTCGAGTACCGGCGGGCCGTCGTCGGTGTAGCGGAAGGACAGGTTCTTGGCCTCGAGGGAGCCGGTCAGCTCGCCCGGCCGGATGCCGCCGCTCTCCGCTTCGAGCGGCTCCCGCAGGAGCGGCTTGACCTGCTCGAACATCGGCAGCACCGCCGCGACCGAGAGGAGTGCGCCGGTCAGCTGCGTGACCGAGGACATCAGCATGGTCAGGGCGGTGCTGAAGGTGAGGAACTCGGCGGCGGACATGGCTCCGCGGGCCGGTCCGGCCAGCAGCACGAACATCACCAGGGTGCACAGCGGCAGGTACACCGCGCCCAGCACGGTGCTCACGTTCTGCACCCGGCCGACGCGCTGGTGCAGTTCGCGGGTACGGGCGAACTCCCGGGCCCAGGCGGCGTAGGCGAAGCTCTCGGCCGCGGCGACGCGCAGTTTGGGCAGCCCGCGCAGGGTCTGGAAGGCCTGGTTGTTGAGCCGGTTGCCGAGCCGGATCAGCCGGCGCTGGTAGCGCAGCTGCCACAGGCCCAGGCCCAGGAAGACCGCCGCGACGACGGCGAGCATGGCGAGCGCCGCCATCGCCAGCGGCACGCTGTAGACGAGCAGCAGGACGAGGTTCATCGCGGCGACCGCGCCCGCCTGTACGCAGACCGAGCCGACCCCGGACAGCATGCCGCGGATGGCGCTGATGCCCATGGCGGCGCCGGCCAGTTCACCGGTGGAACGGCCGGCGAAGAACGTCGTCGGCAGCCTCAGCAGCCGGTCCCACACCGCCGGTTGCAAGGTGGCCTCGATCCGGCCCTCCAGGCGCAGGACGGACAGGTTCTGCAGCAGCATGAAGGCGGCCGCGACCACGCCGGTCGTGATCAGGGCCAGCGAGGTCTGCACGATGAGGTCGTTCTCGGCCTGGGGGACGTACCGGCCGAGTACCTTGCCGGTGGCGATGGGCACCAGTGCGCCCAGCAGTACGGCCACCAGCCCGCCGACGGCGAGGCCGCGCAGCTCGGGCAGGGTGCCGCGCAGGCTGAAGCGGAGCAGGGCGGGCAGACCGAGGCGGCCCTCGGGCAGCGGGCGGTAGAACATGACGGCGCGCGGCTCGAAGGCGGCCGCGGCGCGGCTGTCGATGCGCTCGCGCGTGCCGGCGGCGGGGTCGACCGCCTCGTAGCGGCCGCGCCGCCACAGCAGGGCGACCGGGGCGCCGTCCTCTTCCCGCCGGCCCACCAGGGGGCCGCTGTTCTCCCGCCACCAGCGGCCGCCGAGCCGGACCACGCGGGTGCGTGTCCGGGAGGCGAGCGCGATCCGTTCGACGGGGTCGGTGCGCTCGGACGCCGCCCCGCCCGGCCCCGGTTCGGACAGGGTGATGCGGGCCTCGCCGGCCACCAGGCGGCACACGGCGAGGGTCGCGTCGACGCTCGCGCCCCGGTTCCGGGTCCGGCCGCCGGAGCGGCCGATGGCGGCCAGCAGGGTCCGGTCCGCCTGGGTGCGGGCCGCCTGGCCGGCCTCGATGCCGGCCGCCATGCGGTCGGCGTGGACGCGCTCGAGCTCCTCGATCGAGCGGTCCAGGGCGTACAGCAGCCGGTACTGCTGGTCCACCATGCCCTGCCACATCACCGGGTCGAGGAGGAGGCTGCCGGCCGCGCCCTGCTCGCCCGTGTACCCCTGGTACAGGGCGCCGTACTGCACGCTGCCGGGGGTGACGTGCATCCACAGGATGTCCTCGTCGGCCGCGCCGTGCCCGGTGGTGCCGCGCCCGTCGAGCGGTGCCTGGTAGAGCACGCGCAGGCCGCGGCCGATGCCGCGGGCGAAGGCGTCCTCGAGGGGGCTGGGCTGGTGCGCCGCCGGGTGGCCGTACTCCCCCTGCTCGGCCCACCCGTGGGGGTACGGCGCGCCGTGGTCGGGGGCGGGCAGTTCGCCCAGCTCGATGCGGCGCAGCAGACAGCCTTGCAGGGGACGGGCGACGAGGGTGTGCTCGGGGCCGTCGACCGGGCCGAGGAGCAGGGTGCCCGCGTCCAGCCGGCCCAGGAAGTGCCAGTGCCCGGACTGCGCGGCGTCGACGGCGAAGAGGTCCAGCGCGCCCTGTACGACGAGCCACAGGACGAGCGGGCCCTCCAGGGACAGGCTGCGCAGCCCGGTGCAGTCGACCGGTGCGCCCAGCCGGCCCAGGGCGGCGACGACCGGATCGTACGGTGCGCCCGGATCGTACGGTGCGCCCGGTGCGCCCGGTGCGGCGGCTGCGGCGGCTGCGGCGGGGGCCGGCGCCTGGTGCGCGTACGTCATGTCAGTGCTCCTTGACCAGGGCGGCGTACGGGCCCCCGGCGGCGACCAGGTACTCGTGCCGGCCGCGTTCCACGACGGTGCCCCGGTCCAGGACGACGATCTCGTCGCTGTCGCGGACGGTGCTCAGCCGGTGGGCGATGACCACGCAGGCGCAGCCGCGGCGCCGCAGGTTGTCGATGACGGCCTGCTCGGTCACCGCGTCCAGGGCGCTGGTCACCTCGTCGAGGACCATGACGCTGGGGCGGCGCACCAGGGCCCGGGCGATCTCCAGCCGCTGGCGCTGGCCGCCGGAGAAGTTGCGGCCGTCCTGCTCGACGCGGCTGTGGATGCCGCCGGGGCGGCGGGCGACCACGTCGTGGACGGCGGCGTCCTCGAGGGCGGCGATGACGGCCTCGTCGGGGATGGAGGGGTCCCACAGCGTGATGTTGTCGCGGACGGTGCCCTCGAAGAGGAACACGTCCTGGTCGACGAAGGAGACGGAGGCGGCGAGCGCGCTGCGCGGGATGTCCTCCAGGCGCATTCCGTCGATGCGGATGGCCCCCTTCCACGGGGTGTGGAGGCCCGACATCAGCCGTGACACGGTGGACTTTCCGCTGCCGGAGCCGCCGACGAGCGCGACCTGCTGTCCGGGGCCCACCGACAGCGAGAAGTCCTCGAGCAGGGGCGCGTCCAGTGGGCTGTAGCCGAAGGTGACGTGGTCCAGTTCCACGTGGCCCTTGAGGCGGCGGGTGCCGGCGGCGGGCTCGCGCCGCGAGAAGACCGGGTCGACGGGAAAGTTCTCGACGTCCTTGAGCCGGGCGACGTCGGCCGCGAAGTCCTGGATCCGGCCGGCGACGCCGCCCAGCCGGGAGATCGGCGCGGTGAAGCTGGTCACCAGGGCCTGGAAGGCGACGAGCAGACCGACGGACAGGTGGCCCTCGACCGCGCGCAGGCCGCCGATCATCAGGATCAGCGCGCTGTTGAGGGCGGCCAGCGTGGGCGCGACGACCGCCAGCCACGCACCGGGGACGCCGAGGCGTTGCTGTACGTCGAGGGTGACCGCGTGCTGTCCGGCCCAGCGGCGGAAGAAGCCGTTCTCGCCGCCGGTGGCCTTCATCGTCTCGATGAGCTGGAGACCGCTGTAGGAGGTGTTCGTCAGCCGGGCGCTCTCGGCGCGCAGCTTCTGGGTACCGGTGGCCCTCAGGCGGATCACGACGCGCATGGCGACCACGTTGAGCAGCGCGATCAGCACGCCGACGACGGTGAGTTGCGGGTCGTAGGTCCACAGCAGCACGGCGTACAGCACGACGACGACGGCGTCGACGCCCGCGGCGGCCAGGTCCCGGGCGAGGGTTTCGGCGACCGCGTCGTTGGACTGCAGGCGCTGGACCAGGTCGGCCGGGTTGCGCTGGGAGTAGAAGGTGACCGGGAGGCGGAGCAGGTGCCGCAGGAAGCGGGCGCTGCCGAGGGTGGAGGAGATGATGCGCCCGCGCAGCAGATTGGCCTGTTGCAGGCCCGTGAGGACGGCGGTGAGCAGCAGGGTGACGGCCATGGCCGTGAACAGCACGCCCAGCAGGGACGTCTGCCGGCCGATGAGGAACATGTCGATGTACGTGCGGCTGAGGGCGGGCACCGACGCGCCGACGGCCACCAGCAGGAGGCTGGAGATGACGGCGGCGGCCAGGGTGCCCGAAGTGCCGCGCAGGTGGCCCGGTATGGCGCCCAGGACGCCGGGCTTGCGGCCGCCGCGGCGGAAGCCGTCGCCGGGCTCGAAGGTGAGCACGACCCCGGTGAAGCTGGTGTCGAACTCGTCCATGGTGACGAACCGGCGTCCCTTGGCGGGGTCGTTGACGTAGACGCCCCGGCGGCCGAAGCGGCGGCCCATTCCGTCGTAGACGACGTAGTGGTTGAACTCCCAGAAGAGCACGGCCGGGGCGCTCACCCCGGCGAGCGCGGCCAGGTCCATCTGCATGCCCTTGGCCTTGAGCCCGTAACCGCGGGCGGCCTTGAGGAGGTTGCTGGCGCGGGAGCCGTCGCGGGACACGCCGCAGCCGATGCGCAGCTCTTCCAGGGGGACGTGGCGGCCGTAGTGGCCGAGCACCATGGCCAGGGCGGCGGCTCCGCACTCCACGGCCTCCATCTGGAGCACGGTGGGGGTGCGTACGGTCCGGGGCCTTCTGCTCCTGGGGGTCTTGGGAGTCCTGGGTGCCTTCCGGGAGGCGGGTGCGTGCGCGGACCTGCGGCGGGAGCGGTCCTGGGCGGCGGCCCTGCGCGGGGCGCTCACGGCAGCAGCCAGTCGACGGGGCGCTGCGCGGCGAGGTGCACGGCGCCGGTGACCGGGGTGGTGGATTCGACGGTGTACGGGGGCCCGTCCGTGGAGGACCACCGGTAGCCGGACTTCGTGGCGGAGGAGCGCTCCAGCTTGACGAGGACCGCGACCGGGTTGCCCTGCCGGGAGAACTGTTCGGCGAGGCCCTTGTCGCCGAGGAAGCTGCCGATCTGGGCGGGTGTCTGGGGGGTGCGGCCGACCGCGGTGACGCGGCCGCGCAGGACGCCGAACTGCCGTTGGGGGACGGACTGGACGGTCAGGTCGACGGAGGCGCCCACGGTGATCGCCGCGCCGCCGGCGCCCGGTACGTACAGCACGGCCACCAGCGGGTCGTCCGGGTTCTTCACGTGTTCCAGGGTGGCCACGTCGGCGCCGGTCGTGACGACCGAGCCCACCCGTGCGACCAGGGTCGTCAGGCGGCCGCCGGTCACCGCGCGCACGGGCTTGTCACCCTGCTCGGTACGGATGGTGAGCAGGGGCGTGCCGGGGGCCAGCAGCCGGCCCTCCTCGGCGAGGACCTCGGTCACCTGTCCCGCGACCGGGCTCTGGAGCACGTAACTGCCCTCGGCGTGGGTGAGGATGCCGGGCGCGCTCAGCTTGGACGTGACGGTGCCGGTGACGGCCCAGAAGGCGGCGGCGGCCATGGCCAGCACGGTGACGGCCAGTACGAGGCGTCCCTGCGGGCGCGCGAAGCGTACGGGCAGGTCGAGCTCTTCGGGCGATTGCAGCTTGGAAAGAGCCTTTTGGCGAAACTGCACGGACTATTCCTTCAACTGCATTCGTTCAGCCGCATTCGTTGAACCCCGGAGCCGTGGAGGACGCTCCGGGGTTCATGCGATATCAGGCTCAGAGACCGGCGCGGCCGAGGTTCACGGAAACGCCCGTGACGCCCGAGACCAGGCCGGGGGCGGCGGCGGCGAGCCCGGTCGCGGCCTGGACGGTGTCGAGGGAGCCGACGAAGCCCGCCACGGCGCTGACGTCGCTGGTCACGGCGCCGGCGAGACCGCCGGAGACGCTGATGACACCGCCGGAGACGGCGTCCAGCTCGGTGTCGTCGATCTCACGGGTCTCGATGTTGTCACGCATGATGCGCACCTTTCCTGTGCAGGGGGAACTCGGCCGCCTTTTCCGGCGGCCGCAGCGGCACGATGAAAGCACGCGAACGGGTGGCCGGGCCAATCCCGTTGACGCCCTTTCACAGGGCGCCGAGCTCCCCGAATGGGGGGTGTGGCGCTTCGTTCACCGAATGGTCACAGCTTCTCTGCGAAATCGAGTAACGCAAATACGGGGTCCGTGGACCGCGGGTCAGATATCGGACGAACGACCATCAACGGCACGGGACATGTCGGGCATCTCGCGCAACGGTGAACGCTCGCGGGCCCGTTCGCGCACAGGATGTGCAGATTTCCGGAAGGCGGGACGGGAGCGTGCCTCAGGAGGGGCCCGGCAGTGCCTGCTCCGCCCAGATGACCTTGCCTTCGGGCGTGTACCGGGTGCCCCAGTGGTCGCTGAGCTGCGCCACCAGGAACAGCCCGCGCCCGCCCTCGTCCATGGTGGCGGCGTACCGCAGGTGCGGGGCGGTGCTGCTGCCGTCCCACACCTCGCAGGTGAGCGTGTGGTCGTGGAGCAGCCTCACCCGTACCGGCGTGCGGCCGTGGCGCAGGGCGTTGGTGACCAGCTCGCTGAGGATCAGTTCCGTGGCGAAGCCCAGCTCCCCCAGCCCCCACTCGTCGAGCTTGCCCGCCGCGGCGTTCCGTACGGCGCCGACGGCGCTCGGGTCGGGCGGCACGTCCCACTGGGCGACCCGGTCCGGCCCGAGGACCCGCGTCCGGGCGACGAGCAGCGCCACGTCGTCGCCCGGCCGGGCGGGCAGCATGGCCTCCAGCACGGCCCGGCAGCTCTCGTACGGGTCCCGGCCGGGCCGGCTCAGCGCCGTGCGCAGCAGTTCCAGGCCCTCGGCGATGTCCCGGGTCCGCTCCTCGACCAGCCCGTCCGTGTACAGCACGAGCTGGCTGCCCTCCGGCAGGTACAGCTCCGCGGTCTCGAAGGGCATGCCGCCCAGGCCCAGCGGGGGCCCGGTCGGCAGTTCCACGATCTCGGCCGTGCCGTCGGGACCGACCACCAGGGGCGGCAGGTGCCCGGCCCGGGCCATCGTGCAGAGCTGGGACACCGGGTCGTACACGGCGTACAGGCAGGTGGCACCCAGGACGCCGATGTGGCTGCCCTCGCCGTCCCCGGCGTCGTCGCGGTCGATGCGCTGGACGAGGTCGTCGAGCCGGGCCAGCAGGTCGTCGGGCGGCAGGTCGAGGGAGGAGAAGTTGTGCACGGCCGTGCGCAGCCGTCCCATGGTGGCCGCGGCGTGCAGACCGTGTCCGACGACGTCCCCGACGACCAGCGCGACCCGGCTGCCGGGCAGTGGGATCACGTCGAACCAGTCGCCGCCCACCCCGGACTGCGCGGGCAGGTAGAAGTGCGCCACGTCCATGGCGCTCTGCTCGGGCAGGGCGCGCGGCAGCAGGCTGCGCTGGAGCGTTTCGGCGAGGGCGTGCTCACGGGTGTAGCGGCGGGCGTTGTCCATGCTGATCGCCGCGCGGGCGACGAGTTCCTCGGCCAGGGACAGGTCGTCGTCGTCGAAGGGCTCCGGCTTCTGCGACCGCCAGAAGTTGACCACCCCGAGCACGACGCCCCGGGCCATCAGCGGGGCCGCGATGAGCGAGTGGATCCCGTACTCGACGATGGCGCGGGCGCGCGGCGGGTCCTGCGCCTGCCAGCCCGGCGCGTCGGCCAGGACGGGCACCAGCTCCGCCTGC
Organism: Streptomyces sp. NPDC046303; assembly: GCF_055588085.1. Taxonomy (NCBI): domain Bacteria; kingdom Bacillati; phylum Actinomycetota; class Actinomycetes; order Kitasatosporales; family Streptomycetaceae; genus Streptomyces; species Streptomyces sp. NPDC046303. Next base: position 164,864 of record NZ_JBVJFA010000007.1, on the reverse strand, counting down.
CCGGTGCCGTAGCCGCGGGCCTGGGGGGTGGACGGCAGGAAGTCGATCAGCCGTCCGAGGGGGTAGAGGGGGTGGTCGGACCGGATGCCGGCGACCGCCGTGCGCCGCATGTCGGCTCCCGGGCCGGGTTCGTCGCCGTCGAGCACCGGATCGGCGAGGTCGACGGTGGCGAAGTCCGCGAACCGGGGGACGGCGACGGCGGCGAGTTCCTCGGCCGTGCGCTCCACGTCGAGGGTGGTGCCGATGCCGACCCCGGCGTCGTAGAGCAGCTTGAGCCGCCTGCGGGCCGTCTCCGCCCGGCTGGTCAGCAGCCGCATCTCGGTGGAGTCGCGGATGGTGACCGCGCTGCCCTCCGCCCGGCCGCGGGTGTGGGTGGGCCGCTGGTTGACGACGAGCAGCCGGTCCCCGGTCTCGAGCACCTCGTCGGTCGCCACCCGGCCGGACAGCAGCAGGTCCGCCATCCGGCGGTCCAGGCCCGGTACGTCCCCGATGCGGCGGCCCTCGGCGTCGTCCGGCAGCCCCAGGAGGCGTTTGGCCTCGTCGTTCGCCAGGAGCAGCCGCCCGTCACCGTCGGTGATCAGCACGCCTTCGCGGACGGAGTGGAGCACCGCGTCGTGGTGCTCGTACATGCGGGTCATCTCCTGCGTGCCGAGCCCGTGGGTCTGCCGGCGCAGCCGCCGGCTGATCAGGGCCGTGCCGCCGGTGGCCAGGGCCAGGCCGGTCGCGATGGCCAGCAGGATGACGGGGAGCTGGCGGTCGACGACACCGCTCACGTTCTTCACGGTCAGGCCCGCCGAGACCAGGGCGACGACCTTCCCGTCGGGCGCGGTGACGGGCACCACCGCCTGGATCTCCTTGCCCAGCGGACCCTGCACGCTCTCGGTGTGCACCCGCCCGGCGAGCGAGGGCTCGATGGTGCCGACGAAACGTTTTCCGATGCGGTCCGGCTGGGGGTGGCTGTACCGGATGCCGCGGGTGTCCATGACCACGATGAAGTCCACCCCGGCGTCCTTGCGCGTCGCCTCGGCGAGGGGTTGCAGGATGGCGGCGGGGTCGGGTGCCTTCAGTGCCTCCCGCAGTCCCAGGGAGTGCGCGAAGGTCTGCGCGACGGCCACCGACCGGCTGCGTGCTTCCCGGTCGATGTCGTGTCGCGACTGGAGCACCAGGGCCAGCAGCGCGCCGGCGGCGAGCAACACCACGATCGCCACCTGGAGGACGAACACCTGGCCGGCGACGCTTCTGGTTCTGTTGCCTAGGGGTGACCGCACCGACGTGCCCGGCACGGGTGGCGAGGAAGGGTCACGATCCCAGTTGTAGCACTTCGCGGCGTCCGGTACCCGCGAAGCGCACGAAGCGCGCCCGGACGGTCACCTGACGGGGGTCACCGCGGGGGTGGCGGAGGGGTTGTCGGAGGGGCCGGCGGAGGGGCTGGGAGTGGCCCCGGCCGGGTCGGGCTCCGGGGTGCAGACGACCTCGTCGCGCGGCGTGTAGTGCGTCGTGAACTCCTCGCGCTTCACTTCCTCGCCGCCCTGTACGAAGACGCGGCCGACGGTGACGTCGAAGCCCTCGAGCGGGGTCTGCTCCTCGCAGACGGGTCCGCTGCCGGTCCGCTTGCCGGGCTCGGTGACCTTGGTGCGCGGCCCCTTCGTCGCCCGTACCTCGTCGTACTTCTTCGTGCCGAGGAGGGTGATGGTCAGCGAGGTGTCGGTGGATTCGGCGTGGATGTACAGGGGGTGCCCGGAGTCGTTGATCCAGCGCAGGTCGAGGGTGCCCCACGCGACGGTGGCTTCCCGGCCCTCGGGGTAGCGCTCGATGTAGAAGGAGTGGGCACCGTGCTCGACGGTCTTCAGGCCCGCGAAGAAGACCGCGTTGTAGAGGGTGGTGGCGACCGCCGAGACGCCGCCGCCGGGCGATTTCACGTACTGGCCGTCGTTGATCATGATTCCGTCGACGAAGCCGTTTTCCGGGGTGCGCTCGCCGACCGTGCGGTTGAAGCTCCACTCCTCCCCGGGCATGACCACCGAGCCGTTGATGAGCTCCACGGCGCGGCCGATGTTCGTGGTGCGGTACGGGGCGGCCGGGAAGGCCACGGTGAAGGAGGAGACCTTCTCCTTGATGCCGAGCCGCCGCGCCTCGGCGCTCGTGAGGTCCGGCTGGACCGCCACGGTGGGGACCTCGGCGCTGCGGGCCGCGCCCGAGCGGGTCAGCAGGGGCAGCACGGCCTTGCCGAGCGCTGCCTGGGTGACCTGCCGGCCCGCGCTGCCGGGGTCCCCGAGGACCACGCGGCCGTCCGCGCCGACGCCGAGCTCGGCGTCGTGGGGGATCTCGGTGGCCTCCTCGAGCGGGCGGGCCACGGCGGGGTCGGCGAGCAGGCCCTCGGAGTCGAGGGACGGCACGAGGCGGCTCTCGCCGTCGGGGGTCATCTTCAGGTGCTCGCCGAGGACGGCGGCGCTGATGGGTATGCGCCGGCCGGCGACGGTGAGCGTGACGGGGCCCGACATCGCGGGGCGCGCGAACTGCCGCATGGCCCGTCCGGTCTCCTCGGCCCCGATGCGCGGCCGGGTGTGCTCGACCGGCAGCGTGACGGGGGCGGCGCCCGGCCGCAGGTAGGCCTCGCGCAGGGTGTCGAGGGCCCGGTCCTCGATCAGGGCGACGCCGGGCCGGGCGGCGACGGCCTGGGCCGTGCCCTTCTCGAAGGTGATCGCGCCCTCACGGACGGGCTGCTCGGTGGCGGCGCCGAGGCGGTCGAGCGCGGCGCGGCCGGTCCGCTCGTCCACCCGGACCACGGGCTCGACGTCCCGGTCGCCGGAGGCGAGGAAGTCACCGATGACGGTGACCGGTCCGTGGCCGGTGCGCACGGCGCGGTCGACGGTCGCCCCGGTGTCCAGGGACAGCCCGAGCGCGGCGGGGGCGATCCGCTCGACGCGGTCGCCGATCTTCAGCTCGAGCGGCGCCGCAGCCCCGGGCCCGAGCTCTCTGGCGAGGGTCCGCTGGGCTTCCGCCCGGCTCATGCCGCCGATGTCCACGCCGCGGACGCGCGTGCCCTGGGCGATGTCGCCGCCGGCCGCGAGGGCGGTGGTGTAGAGGCCGCCCAGGCCGAGTACGACGGCTCCGCCCGCCGCGGGCAGGGCGATGCGCCAGTTGCCCGTCCAGCTGCCTGCGCGTCCCATGTCTCTCCCGGCGGGTATACGACGATTCCGGAAGATAATGATTCACGGGAAACACTCGATTGTGGGGCGGATGTAACTCTTGTCACGAAGCGGACATGGGTCAGCCCAGGCGGGTCGGGGAGGAGGCCGCGGGGGCCAGGAGGCGGGGCGTCCCGGAGCCGTCGGCCGGGGCGGTCCACAGGTCCGTGGTGTCGGGGGCGCCCTCGGCGGGGAGGGCGTAGGCGAGGGTGCTGTCGTCGAGCCAGCCGGCCTGGTCGTCCACGCTGCGCTTCTCCGCGAGCGGGTGCTCGCGCAGGGTTCCCAGGTCCATGACGTGTTCGCGCCACAGCGAGGCGCCGGGCCGTACGCGCTTCTTGTACGCGATGCGGGTCTCGTCCGGTGAGAGGGACGGGCACTCGACGTTCTGCGCGAGGGTGGTGACCGTACGCCGCGCGATCGAGCCCTTGACCAGGTGGGTCCGGCCGGCGGTGGCGAGGGTGGCGTAGAAGGTGTCGTCGTCCTTGGCGAAGGTGACGCCCCAGAAGTTCACGTCCGCGGCACGATACTCCCGGCCGTCCATCAGGACGGTGAACTCCTCCAGGTTGGCGTCGAGCCGCCCGTCCCGGGTGTCCAGGATCGCGGTGCGGGTGGAGAAGAACGCTGCGCCGTAGGACTCGCCGGAGACGAAGACCGTCCAGGCGGCGAACCGGCCGCTCGGCGAGACCCGGGCCCGGCTGGGCGTGCCGGCCAGGGGGAAGCTGCGCAGCGTGCGCAGGCCGGCGTCGACGATCAGGGCCTGGTTGTCCTGTGCGAGGGCGCCGGGCGTGGAGCGCAGGCAGATGCCGGTGCCCGCGGCGGCGTGGAAGCGGGCGCAGGTGAGGTCGGAGGCGGTGCGCGCCGCCTGCGGGCTGCCCGCCGGGACGGAGGCGAGTGCGCCGCGGTGCGGACCGCGGGTGGCGTTGAGGAAGGCCAGCCGGTCCGGCTGGGTCAGGGTGAGGCTGCCGGCGGCGAGGGCGGGGCCGCCCTGCTGCGGCTGGTCGGCGCGGGAGGCGGCGCGCAGGACGAACGCGGCGGCGAGGGCGCCGAGGAGCAGCACGGCCGCGGTGAGTGTCAGCAGGCGGCGCGACGGCGTCATCGGGCTCCTCGGGTGCCTCGGGTTCCTAAGGTTCTGCGGGTTCTGCGGGTTCTGCGGGTTCTGCGGGGGCGCCGGTCGGGGTCGGCGGGCGGGCGCAGGACGAAGGCGGCGACGGCCGCGCTGCACAGCAGGCCGGCCGCTGCGGCGGAGAGGGCGGGGCCGGTGCCCCAGAACGTCCAGGCCGCGCCGAAGGCCAGGGAGCAGCCGAAGCGGGCGAGGGCCTGGCCGGTGCCGACGATGGCCAGGCCGGTGGCCCGCAGCTCCCGGGGCACGGTGGCGGCGACCGCGGCGGGCAGCACGCCGTCGGTGGCGGCGTAGAACGTGCCGTGCAGGGCGAGCACGAGGAACGGCAGGACGGGGTGGGCCGGGGCCCACAGCAGGAGCCCGTACGCGGTCAGGAGGAGGGCGTGGCCGGTGAGGAACACGGTGCGCCGCCCGATGCGGTCGGCGAGGGCCCCAGCGGGTACGGCCAGCAGCAGGAAGACGGCCGCGGTGCCCAGCGGCAGCAGCGGGAACCACTGGTCGGCGATGCCGGTGCGGCGTTGCAGCAGCAGGTAGACGAAGGCGTCGCTGACCGTGGTGAGGCCGAGCAGCGCGGCACACCCGGCCAGGGCCCGCAGCCGGGGCAGCCGTAACAGGGCCAGGGCCTCGCGCACGCCGGCGGCGGGAACGTCCGGATCGGCAGCGGCGATACGGGCGGTGCGGGCGGTGCGGGCGGTACGGGCCTCGGGGGCGGGGCGCGCAGGGCGGGCGGGCCGGGCGGCTGGGGTTCCCGGTACGAAGAGGATCAGGACGAGCACGCCCAGGGCGGCGACGCAGGCGCTGACTCCGAACACGGCGTCGTACCCGTCGACCGCCGCGCTCAGGATGAGGAAGGCGGCCAGCGGGCCGAGCAGCGCCCCGGTGGTGTCCATCGCGCGGTGCACGCCGAACGCGCGGCCCTGGGCCCCGGCGGGGGTGGACAGGGAGATCAGCGCGTCGCGCGGAGCGGTGCGCAGGCCCTTGCCGGTGCGGTCCAGCGCGAGGATGACGCCGACCGGGCCGAGGGTGTGGGCGAACAGCAGCAGCGGCTTGCAGAGGGCGGACAGGCCGTAGCCGAGGCCGGCGACCAGTTTGTGGTGGCGGACCCGGTCGGCGAGGTGCCCGCCGGTCAGCTGGACCAGGGCGCCGACCCCGTTGTAGACGCCGTCGAGCGCGCCGAAGCCGAGCGGGCTGAGGCCGAGTCCGGCGACCAGGTACAGGGGCAGTACGGCGGTGACCATCTCGGAGGAGATGTCGGTGATCAGGCTGACCGTGCCCAGCGCGAGGACGGCGGAGGCCACGACCGGGGCCCGTCCGCGACCGCGGCCGGTCGCGCCCGGCGCCCCGGCGGGGGCGGAGCGGTCCGCGAGGTACATGGTCAGGAGCTCCTCGAACTCTCGTCCCGCAGCCAGGTGGTGAAGTCGCCGCTGCGGATGGCCTTGCGGGCTCCTCTGCGGGCGGCGAGGGCCGCCGCGGTGAACACCAGGACGCCGGGGAGCAGCCGCGGGTCGGACCGCAGCAGGGCGCGCAGGTCGGCCGTGCCCGTGCGGGCCGTCGGCGCGGCGGCGGCGGTGGGTCCGGTCCGCAACGACTCCTGGTGGCGCTCGAGTTCGGCGGTGGAGGTCGCCGCCCGGATCCGTCGCCTGATCAGGTCGGCCCAGGTGCGCGGCGGGTGGACCAGGACCCGCGCGGCCTCGACCACGCGCCGCTCCCCCGGGCCGAAGGCGAGGGACGCGGCCAGGTCGTCGGCCATCAGCGGGGGCAGCGCGGCGATCCGCGCGTGTCCCGCCTCGGACACCGCGATGACCCCCCGCCCGAAGAGGCCCGCCCGGACGGCCGGCAGCCGCTGCCACACCCGGTAGTACGCCCGGACCGGCCAGGCGCAGCCGGTCAGCGGGATGTCGCGGCCCGGGGCGGCGGCCAGCAGGTCCGGGCTCTCGGCGAGCGCGGCGGTCAGGGCCCGTACGCCGGCGGCGCCCAGGACGACGTCGGCGTCCACGTACAGCCGGGGGAAGCCCTTCGCGTGCTCGTCCCCGACCCGGAGGGCCGTGTGCTTGGAGGGAGTCGGGATCTCCAGCACGCGTACGCCCGGACCGTACTGCCCGGCCACCCGGGCGGTGTCGTCCGTGCAGCCGTTGCAGACGACGACGATGTCGGTGTCGATGTCGGTCCCGGCTGCCGGGGTGCCGGCCGTGAGGGCGTCGAGGAGGCGGCCGATGACCCGGCTCTCGTTGTGGGCCGGTATCACGATGCTGGTCACCCCGGAAGTATGCACGGTCGAACACCCGCGCCAGGCGTTTGTCGTCAACTCCCCCCGGGCGCATGCGCGGTGGACTAGATTGACGCTCGTTACGGGGCCGGCTGCCTGGGGGAAACACGCAGCCTGCCCGTGGCCGGACCGGCGCGCGGGGAGCGCCGGGAGGCCGGGGGGCGGAGGCACGCGGATGTCGCGGAGCCTCCCATCGGTTGTGGGGGGCCATCACCGTTGAGCAGGTCACGCACGGGTCGCGCGGGCTTCCCGCCTGCCGTCGGCGGCACGTCCTTCCCTCGCACGGGTCCCGGCCACGAGTGGCCGACGCGCCGGCCGGCGCGTCGCGCGGAGCGAAGGGGAACGCCGTGAAGGACACTGCGAAGGACGCCGCCGCCGCCGGCGCGGGGCCCACGGAACCGTTAGGCGTCGCCGTGGTCGGCGCGGGCTACTGGGGCCCCCATCTCGTCCGCAACTTCCAGTCCGGTCCGGAGTTCCGGCTCCGCTGGCTCTGCGACCTGGACGTGGACCGGGCCCGGCGGGTGCTGGGCGGGTACTCCACGGTGCAGGCGACCGCGGACTACGCGGCGGTCCTCGCCGACCCGGCCGTCGAGGCGGTGGCCGTGGCCACTCCGGCCGGGACGCACCTGGACGTGGCGCTGGCCGCGCTGCGCGCCGGGAAGCACGTCCTCGTGGAGAAGCCCCTCGCGGCCACGTACGAGGACGGGCTGAAGCTCGTACGGGAGGCGGAGGAGCGCGGTCTCACGCTGATGTGCGACCACACGTACTGCTACACCCCGGCGGTGGGCCGCATCCGGGAGATGGTCCGCTCCGGCGAGCTGGGCGACATCCAGTTCGTCGACTCGGTCCGGATCAACCTGGGGCTCGTCCAGAAGGACATCGACGTGCTGTGGGACCTGGCCCCGCACGACCTGTCGGTCCTAGACTTCATCCTCCCGGACCACGTCCGGCCGGTCGCCGTCGCCGCCCACGGGGCCGACCCGATCGGCACCGGCCAGTCCTGCGTCGCGTACCTGACGCTCCAGCTCAGCACCGGCGCCATCGCGCACGTCCACGTCAACTGGCTGTCGCCGGTGAAGGTGCGGACCACCATGGTCGGCGGCTCGAAGCGGACCCTGGTGTGGGACGACCTCAACCCCTCCCAGCGGGTGGCGGTGTACGACCGCGGCGTGGACCTGAGGGCCCCGCAGGAGATCGGCGCGGACGAGCGCCGGGACATGATCGTCTCCTACCGGACCGGCGACATGGTCGCGCCCGCGCTCGGCGAGAAGGAGGCGCTGCGCAGCATGGTCGAGGAGTTCGCCGCCGCGGTCCGCACGGGCCGTCCGGCGCTGACCGACGGCCGGGCCGGCCTGAAGGTGCTGGACATTCTCGAAGCGGCCTCCCGGAGCCTGGAGTTCCGCGGCGCGGTCGTCGGACTGCGCACCGGTCGCTGACCGGACCTCCGCAGACCTTTTCCGGGCACGACCGTGACCGACTCACTAGGGGCAGGGCGTTGAGCAGCGTACGAGGCAAGAGGATTCTGGTCACCGGCGGGGCGGGCACCATCGGCTCGCACGTGGTGGACCTGCTGGTGGACAACGGGGCGCGCGAGATCGTGGTGCTCGACAACTTCGTGCGGGGCCGGGCCGCGAACCTGGCCCGCGCCCTGCCGAGCGGCGTGGTGGAGGTCGTCGAGGGCGACATCCGGGACGCGGCCGCGGTGCGCAAGGCGACGGAGGGCGCCGATCTGGTGTTCCACCTCGCGGCCATCCGGATCACCCAGTGCGCGGAGGAACCGCGGCTGGCCAACGAGGTGATGGTGGACGGCACGTTCAACGTGCTGGAGGCGGCGGCCGCCGCCGGGGCGGGCAAGGTGATCGCCTCCTCCTCGGCCTCCGTCTACGGGCTGGCCGAGGCCTTCCCGACCACCGAGCGCCACCACCCGTACAACAACGACACCTTCTACGGGGCCGCGAAGGCCTTCAACGAGGGCATGCTGCGCAGCTTCCACGCCATGTACGGGCTGGACTACGTCGCGCTGCGGTACTTCAACGTCTACGGGCCGCGGATGGACATCCACGGGCTCTACACGGAGGTGCTGATCCGCTGGATGGAGCGGATCGCTGCGGGCGAACCGCCGCTGATCCTCGGTGACGGCACCCAGACCATGGACTTCGTGGACGTCCGGGACATCGCGCGCGCCAACCTGCTCGCGGCGGAGTCGGACCTGACCGACGAGGTGTTCAACGTCGCGAGCGGGACCGAGACCAGCCTGCTCGAGCTCGCGCTGGGCCTGCTGGAGGCGATGGGCGCGGGCCCGGACCTGGTGCCGGAGCACGGCCCGGCCCGCACCGTGAACGGGGTGACGCGCCGCCTCGCGGACACGGCGCAGGCCGCGCGGCGCCTGCGCTTCACCGCGGAGATCGATCTGCGCACCGGGCTGCGGGACCTGGTCGAGTGGTGGCGGGCCGAGCGCGCCGCCGGGGAGACCCGGTGAGCGCCGGGGACCGGATCCCGGTCATGGTGCCGTGGCTGGGCGAGGAGGAGGCGCGGGCGGCCGCCGACGCGGTGCTGTCCGGCTGGGTCGCACAGGGCCCCCGGGTCGCCGCGTTCGAGCGGGCCTTCGCCGAGCGGGTGGGCGCCGGGCACGGCATCGCGGTGAGCTCGTGCACCACCGCCCTGCACCTGGCCCTGGTGGCGCTGGAACTGGGGCCGGGCGATGAGGTGGTCGTCCCCTCGCTGTCGTTCATCGCCACGGCCAACGCGGTGCGTTACGTGGGCGCGCGGCCGGTGTTCGCGGACGTCGAGGAGGCCACCGGCAATCTGACCCCGGCCACCGTGGACGCGGTCCGCACGCCCCGGACGAAGGCGGTGCTCGCCGTCCACCAGGGCGGGGTGCCCGCGGACGTGCCCGCGCTGCGCAAGGCGTGCGCCGGCTGGGGCCTCGCGCTGGTGGAGGACGCGGCCTGCGGCATCGGCGCGACCGTGGGCGGCGCGTCCGTCGGCCAGGGCGCGCTGCTCGCCGCCTGGTCCTTCCATCCCCGCAAGGTGATCACCACCGGCGAGGGCGGGATGCTGACCACGGACGACGCCGAGTGGGCCGGGCGGCTGCGGCGGCTGCGCGAGCACGGGATGAACGTGTCCGCCGCCCAGCGGCACGCGAGCATCAAGCCCGTCATGGAGAGCTACCTGGAGGTCGGCTACAACTACCGGATGACCGACATCCAGGCCGCGGTCGGCCTGGTGCAGCTGGGCAAGCTGGACGCGATCGTGGCCCGGCGGCGGGAGCTGGCCGCCCGGTACGCGGAGCTGCTGAGCACCGTCCCCGGTGTGCGTCCGGTCCGGGACCCCGGTCACGGCGAGGGCAACTTCCAGTCGTACTGGGTGCTGTTGGAGCAGGGGTTCCCGGTGGGCCGGGACGAGCTGCTCGCCGTGCTCTCCGCGGCGGGGATCTCGGCCCGGCGCGGGATCATGGCCTCGCACCTGGAGCCGGCGTACGCGGAGCACGGTACGGCGCCGCTGCCGGTGACCGAGCGGATCAGCCGCGACTCGCTGATCCTGCCGCTGTTCCACACCATGACGCGGGAGCAGCAGGACCGGGTGGTGGCGGTGCTCCGCGAGCAGGCCGGCGGATGAGCGGGCCGGTCACCGAGGACCTGCTGGTCGTCGGTGCGGGCGGGTTCGCCCGGGAGACCGCCCAGGCGGTGCGGGACGTGGCCGCCGCGGACCGGGCACAGGGCCGCGCTCCGCGGTGGCGGCTCGCCGGGCACCTCGACGACGATCCGGCCCTGCACGGCCGGGAGGTCGACGGGGCGGTCGTCCTGGGCGGTTCGGAGCGCGTGCACGAGCTGGTGGACGCCCGGGTGGTGGTGTGCGTGGGCAGTCCGCGCGACTACGCCGTACGGGCCCGGCTGGTGCGGCGCCTGGGGCTGCCCGCGGGCCGCTACGCGACGGTGGTCCACCCCACGGCGGCGGTGTCGGGCTCCTCGGTGCTCGGTGCGGGCTCGGTGCTGCTCGCGCACTGCGTGCTGACCGCCGCGGTGCGGGTCGGGTCCCACGTGGCGGTGATGCCCCAGGTGGTCCTCACCCACGACGACGCGGTCGGGGACTTCGCCACGCTCGCCTCCGGGGTGCGCCTGGGCGGCGGGGTGCGGGTGCGGCGGGGCGCCTATGTGGGCGCGGGGGCGCTGGTCCGGGAGAACACCGAGGTCGGCGCCTGGTCGCTGACGGGCATCGGCAGCACGGTCCTGGCGGACGTCCCCGCCGGGGAGGTCTGGGCCGGCAGCCCGGCCCGCCGCCTGCGCCGGGCGGCGGACCCCGCCCTCGCCGAACTGGCCCGCGACGCGGCGGCGCCGGACGGCTCTGCTGCGCACGCTGCGGCGCCCGCGCGGGCCTCGGCGCACGGCACGGAAGACGGCACCGGCCGGTGGCCGGGGACACGGATGGGGAGCCCAGACGCATGAACCAGATACCGCTCGTCGACCTGAAGGCGGCGCACGCCGAGGTCGCGGAGGAATTACGGGCCGGCTTCGACCGGGTGCTGGCCGACACCGCCTTCATCGGCGGTGACGAGGTCGGCGCGTTCGAGCGCGAGTACGCGCGGTTCGCCGGGGTCGGGCACTGCGTGGGCGTCGCCAACGGCACCGACGCCCTCGAACTGGCCCTGCGCGCGAGCGGGGTCGGCGTCGGCGACGAGGTGGTGCTGCCCGCCAACACGTTCATCGCCACCGCCGGGGCCGTCGCCCGGATCGGCGCGCGCCCGGTCCTGGCCGACTGCCTGCCCGACAGCCTCCTGATGGATCCGCGGGCCGCGCTGGCCGCGGTCGGGAAAGCCACCCGCGCGGTGGTCCCCGTCCACCTGTACGGGCAGTGCGCGGCCACCGCGGAGCTGCTCGCGGGGCTTCCGGCGCACGTCCGGGTGGTCGAGGACGCGGCGCAGAGCCAGGGCGCGACCCGGGACGGCCGCTCCCCCGGCAGCGGCGGGATCGCCGCGACCAGCTTCTACCCGGGCAAGAACCTGGGCGCGTACGGGGACGCGGGCGCGGTGGTGACCGACGACGAGGAGACGGCCGCGCTGGTCCGGGCGCTGGCCAACCACGGCGGCACCGTCAAGTACCGGCACGACGTGGCCGGGTTCAACAGCCGTCTGGACGGTCTGCAGGCCGTGGTGCTGCGGGCGAAGCTGGCCCGGCTGGCCGGGGGCAACGCGGCCCGCCGGGCCGCCGCCGCCCGGTACGACGCGCTGCTGGGCGACCTGGCGGCCACCGGACGCCTCACCCTGCCCGTGACGGCGGAGGGCAACGTCCACGTGTGGCACCTGTACGTCGTACGGGTCGCCGCGGGCGCGGACCGGGACGCCGTGGTCGGCAAGCTCAACGCGGAGGGCATCGGAGCGGGCGTGCACTATCCGGCCCCGGTCCACCTCACCCCTGCCTTCTCCCACCTCGGCCACGGCCGCGGCGCCTTCCCGCACGCCGAGCTGGCCGCGGACCGGATGCTCTCCCTCCCGCTCTTCCCGCAGATCACCGCCGACCAGCAGGAGCGGGTCGTGTCCGCGCTCGCCGAAGCCCTGCACTGACGCCCCGTGCCGACGGAGATGAGGTCCAGATGAACAGACGGACGAGGCTGCTCCGGTACGGCCTCTTCACCGCGATCGCGGCCCTGATGGCCACGGTCCTCCCCCCGTCCGCGGTGGCCGGTGCGGCCGACCCCTGCGGCCTTGGCACCAACGCGATCGTGTGCGAGAACTCCAAGCCGGGCACGCCGATGTCCGAGTGGTTCGCGCCCAGCGCGTACGGCGACATCAAGGGCTTCCCGGCCCAGATGAGCGTCCAGGCGGGCGACACCGTGCAGTTCAAGATCCAGTCGCCGACCCCGTACCGCGTGTCGGTCTACCGGCTGGGCCACTACGGCGGCGACGGGGCCCGGCTGATGTCGACCGCGGCCCAGGCGGCGCAGACGTACCCGGCGAACGTCGCCCCGGGCGCGGACCCGGCGGCCTGCGCCACCAAGGCCTCCACCGGTCTGGTCGACTGCGGCAACTGGCCGGTCACGGCCGTCTGGAACGTGCCGGCCGACGCCGTCTCCGGCCTGTACGTGGCCAACTTCGACCAGGCCGACGGCAACGGGGTGATGCCTTACCCGTTCGTGGTCCGCAACGACGCGAGCCGGTCCGACATCATCGTGCAGACCAGTGACCAGACCTGGCAGGCGTACAACAACTACGGCGGCCAGGACCTCTACGACGGCGGCGGGCCGGCCCCGGACGGGCGGGCGTACGAGGTCAGCTACAACCGGCCCATGGCCATCGGCGGGGACAACGGGATCTACGGGTCCGAGTTCCAGATGGTCTCGTGGCTCGAGCGCAACGGCTACGACGTCAGCTACATGTCCGGGATCGACATGTCGGTCCGCGGCGGGACGCTGCTGCGCAACCACAAGGTGTTCATGTCCTCGGGCCATGACGAGTACTGGACCCAGGAGCAGTTCACGAACGCGCTGAACGCGCGCCGGGCCGGGCAGCACCAGACGTACTTCAGCGGCAACGAGATCTTCTGGAAGACCCGGCTCGCTCCGAGCATCGACGGGACGAACACCCCCGACCGGACGCTCGTCTCCTACAAGGAGACCAAGCTGTCCTTCCCCCAGCCGAACGGCGTCCCCGACCCGAGCGGCATCTGGACGGGCACCTTCATGGACCCGGCCAGTGCCACGAACGGGCGGCCCTTCCAGCCGCAGAACCAGCTGACCGGCTCGATGTTCAGCGTGAACGGCTACCGCAGCGACGCGATCACCGTGCCGGGCTCCTTCGCCAAGCAGCGCCTGTGGCGGCACACTTCGGTCGCCTCCCTCACTCCCTCCCAGACGGCCACGTTCCCCGCCGGGACGCTCGGCTACGAGTGGGACAGCGACGTGGAGAACGCCAGCCGGCCGGCCGGGCAGATCCAGATGTCCTCCACCACGGTGGACGTCCACGACGGCAAGCTCCTGCTGGACTACGGCAACACGTACGGGAACGGCACCGCGACGCACAGCCTGGTGGCGTTCCGCGACCAGACCTCGCGCGCCCTGGTCTTCGGCGCGGGCACGGTGCAGTGGTCCTGGGGCCTGACCAACATGCCCACCGGCAACCCGGACGACGCGGTGGTCACCGAGGACAAGCGGATGCAGCAGGCCACGGTGAACGTGTTCGCCGACATGGGGGTCCAGCCCAAGTCCCTGCAGGACGACCTGGTCGCGGCGAGCGCCTCCACGGACACCGCGGGCCCGGCCGTCACCGTGACCAGCCCGGCGGCGAACGCCACCGTACCGGCGCTGCGGCCCGTGACGGTCACGGGCACGACGGCCGACACCGGCGGCGGTGTCGTGGCCCGGGTGGAGGTGTCCACCGACGGCGGCACGACCTGGAAGGCGGCCACGGGCCTGGCCTCCTGGACCTACACGTGGACCCCGACCGCCCCCGGCCCGGTGCAGATCAAGGTGCGGGCGGTGGACGACAGCGTCAACATCGGCGCCACCACCACCGTGCCGCTCACCGTCGGACCCCAGCAGTGCCCGTGCACCGTGTGGCCGGCCGCGGCCGTGCCGGGCACCGTCAACGCCGGGGACGGCAGCGCCGTGGAACTCGGCGTGAAGATCCGCTCTTCGGTGCCCGGATCCATCACCGGTGTCCGCTTCTACAAGTCCCCCGCCAACACGGGGACCCACACCGGCAGCCTGTGGAGCACCTCGGGCCAGCGCCTGGCCACCGGCACCTTCACCCACGAGACGGCGTCGGGCTGGCAGCAGCTGAACTTTTCCAGCCCGGTGCCCGTGAAACCGAACACCACCTACATCGCCTCCTATTTCGCCCCGCACGGCGGCTACTCCTTCGACACCACCTTCGCCGGCGGCGATGCCGGGCTGGCCCCGCTCACCGCGCTGAAGAGCGGTACCGACGGAGGCAACGGCGTCTACCGCTACGGCGCCACCGGCGGATTCCCCTCCACCGCCTCCTCGGGCAGCAACTACTGGGTGGACGCGGTCCTGGACACCTCCACCGCGAGCACGACCCCGCCCACCGTCTCCACCACCTCTCCGCAGTCCGCGGCGACCGGCACCCCGATCACGGCGGCGGTCACGGCCACCTTCAGCACCGCCGTCGACGCGGACTCGCTGGTGTTCTCCGTGAAGGACTCCGCCGGCACCCCCGTCCCGGGCACCAAGGCCCTCGGCGCGTCGAACAGCGCGACCTTCACCCCGTCCTCGGAACTGGCCCTGAACACCACGTACACGGCGTCCGTCCAGGCGGCCGACCTGTGGGGCAACGCCATGGCCGCACCGGTCACGTGGAGCTTCACGACCAGCGCCAGCCCGCCGACGGTGAACTGCCCCTGCACCCTGTGGGGTGCGGGCGCGACGCCCAGCACCGCCAACGCGGTCGACGACACCAACTCGGTGGAACTGGGCACCCGCTTCCAGTCGGCGGCGGCCGGCTACATCACCGGTGTCACCTTCTACAAGGGCCCCGGCAACACCGGCACCCACACCGGCAGTCTGTGGTCCGCCTCCGGCACGCTGCTGGCCACCGGCACCTTCGGCAGCGAGACCTTGTCGGGCTGGCAACAGCTGCAGTTCGCGACGCCCGTGCCCATCACGGCGGGCACCACGTACGTGGCCTCCTACCACGCGCCGCGCGGCAACTACGCGGTGGACGGCGGGTACTTCGCCGGTGCGCACCGCTCCTATCCGCTGGTGGCCCCGGCCGACACGCCCGGGAACGCCAACGGGCTGTACCGGTACGGGCCGTCCACGGTGTTCCCCTCGCACACCTTCGGCTCGGTGAACTACTGGGTCGGCCCCGTCTTCACCACCACCCTGCCGAACGGCGCCCGCTCGGACGGGTCCACGGAGGTGTCCGGCCGGTGAGCACCGTCAGCGTGGTGATCCCCTGCTACAAGTACGGCCACTTCCTGGCCGACTGCGTCCGCAGCGTCCTGGACGAACAGCAAGGCGTCGACGTCCGGGTCCTGATCATCGACGACGCCTCCCCCGACGACTCCGCGGACGTGGCGCGCGCCCTGGCGGCCGGCGACCCGCGGATCGAGGTCCGGGTCCACGAACGGAACAAGGGCCACATCGCGACCTACAACGAGGGGCTGCTGGAGTGGGCCGACGGGGACTACGCCGCCCTGCTGTCGGCGGACGACCGGCTGGTCCCCGGGGCTCTGGTACGGGCCGCCGCCCTGCTCGACGCCCACCCGGAGGCGGGCTTCGCCTACGGCCGGCCGCTGCGCTTCCTGCACGGCGGCCCGCTGCCCGCGGCCCGCACCCGCAGCACGGGGTCGGTCGTCTACCCCGGCCGGTGGTGGCTGGAGCGGCGCTTCCGGGAGGGCACCGGGTGCATCACCTCACCCGAGGTGGTCGTCCGCACCAGTCTTCAGCGCAAGGTCGGCGGTTACGACCCGGAGCTGCCGCACGCCGGGGACATCGAGATGTGGATGCGGCTCGCGGCGCACGCCGACGTGGGCTACGTCCGCGGGGCCGACCAGGCCTTCTACCGGGTCCACGGCAACAACATGTCCACCACCGATTTCGGCGGGCAGCTCGACGACCTGCGCCAGCGGCTCGTCGCCTTCGACTCGGTGCTGGACAAGTGCGCCGGGCTGCTCCCGGAGGCCGACCGGCTGTCGGTGGCGGCGCGCACGCGGCTGGCCCGGTACGCGCTGCGGCGCGCCTACCGGGCGTACGACCGGGGGCGCACGGCGGTGGTACCGGTCGACGAGCTGGTGGAGTTCGCCGCCCAGTGCCTGCCCGGCGGGTACGCGTCCCTCGCCGAGTACCGGGCGCTGTGCCGGCGGCGGCGCATCGGCGCACGCGCCATGCCCTACCTCCAGCCGCTGGTGCTCTCGGCGGTTGCCGACCGGGGGCGGGAGTGGCTGTGGTGGCAGTCGTGGAAGCGCCGGGGGATCTGATGAGCCGCCGGTTTCCCTCAGTTGCCCGTCCGCCGGGCCCGGCGGGCGAGCAACCGGTCGGTCCACAGGGCCGCGGGCACTGCCACGACCCCGGCCAGCAGGACCGATCCGGCCAGCCCCCGGCTCTTGGTGCCGCTCTGCGCCACGGCGTTCGGCGGCACCAGGAGGGTGACGCTCATCCGCGCCGCCTCGGGGATGCCCTGCCCCGTCTGCAGCTCCGTCACGTGCTTCGTGTAGAGCTCGATGATCTGCCGTACGGCCGTGTCGGCCGCGGCCGGGCCGGGCTGCTCGGCCTGGATCTGCAGGGAGGGGATCAGGTAGCGCGGGGTCACGCTCGTGCCGCTGTTGCGCGGGATCAGCCGGTAGGTGCCGGTGACGCCCGCGGCCCTGAGCTCGGCTTCCCCGGCGGGCGAGTCCAGCTGCTGCACGGCCGCGTAGGAGACGGCGGCGAGCGGCGGCTGCAGATTGGTGAGCTGGTTGGGCTGGCTGCCGGTCACCGGCGGCTTGAGCACCACGATCGCCGTGCTCAGGTATGTCACCGTGGGGCGGAGCACCTGGAGGGCTCCGGCGGCCGCGAACAGCATCGCGACGACCAGGACGTACCAGCGCCGGCGCAGCGCGCGGACCAACTCACCAGGCGACACACGATTCCTTCCGTCGTGATCGATCCTCGCAGGACACGTGTCGGCGTGCCATCAAATCCCCTACCTCGCAGGGGTGTTCGTGACCATCGGTGAGATGCTCGCGGTGCTTCGGCGCCGCTGGTACGTGATGGTGCCCCTCACGCTGATCGGTCTCCTCGCGGCCGTGCACCTGTACCGGTCGGTGCCGGTGGCGTACCAGTCGCAGAGTTCGGTGGCGCTGATCGATTCCAAGGCGGTGGCCGAACTGGCGCCCGCCTTCGGCAATCCCATCGCCAACGCCGGCGGTTCCCTGGTCGTGACCGCGGACGTGCTGATCAGGACCCTGTCGGGGACGGATGCGGCGCGGGATCTGCACGGGCTCGGCGTCACGGACCCGTACACCGTCTCCTTCGCCGCGAACACCTCGGGCCCCATGCTCACGCTGACCGTCACCGGCACCGACCGGGAGAAGGTGCTCCGGGAGACCAGCATCCTCACCGGCTTCGCCGGGGAGCAGCTGGGGGCGCTCCAGGCGGCGGCGAAGGTCGAGCCCGCGTACGCCGTGCAGACCGCGCCCGTGGTGCTTCCGCAGACCCCGCGGCCCCAGCTCAAGAGCCGCTACCAGCAGGTCCTGGGCGTCGTGATCCTCTGCACGACGGCCGGTTTCACGCTGTCCTTCGTGACCGAGAGCCTGGTGGTGGCCCTGCGCCGCGGGCGGGCGAACGGGCCGTCCGGGGCCGGGGTGCGCGGCCGGGGGGCCCGGGGCCGCGCCCGGGGCCGGCAGCTGGACGCGGTCGCGCTGCTCAGCGGCTATCTGGCGCTGGCCTTCTTCATCCCTTCGAACCTGACGCTGCCGGGGATGGGCGGGGTGGGCACCCCGGCCAACGTGTTCGCGCTGCTGTGCCTGCTCTGGTACCTGGCGTCCTGGATCACCGGCCGCATCCTGCCTGCCCCGGGCACCCGGCTGCCGCGGCTCGTGATGGGCCTGCTGGCCGTGTCGGTGCTGGCCTCGTACCTCGCGAACGCCACGCGCGGCAGTTCGCAGAAGGAGGTGCTCGCGGCGGACCGCGGCCTGATCGGGCTGCTCGTGTGGGTGTCCCTGGTGGTGCTGGTCTCGGCGGGCATCCAGGACCGGGCCCGCCTGGACGTGCTGCTGCGCCGGGCGGTCGTGATGGGGGCGGTGGTCGCCGCGATCGGCTACTACGACTTCTTCACCGCGACCAACATCGCCGACAGGATCAGCGTCCCGGGCCTCAAGTCGGCCGTCGCCCAGATCACCGCCCTGGACCGCGGTTCCTTCACCCGGCCGCGGTCCACGACGGCGCAGCCCCTGGAGTTCGGCGGGATGCTCGCCGTCCTGCTGCCCTTCGCCGTGCAGCAGGCCTTCGATCCGGTACGGCGGCACGTGGGCGCGTGGCGCCGGTGGGGGCCGGTGGTGCTGATGGGGGGCGCCCTGCCGCTCACGGTGTCGCGGACCTCCATCATCGGGGCGCTCATCGTGGTCCTGGTGATGGTGCTGCGCTGGAAGCCGCGGCGCCGGTGGACGGCGATCGGTCTGCTGATGGTCTCCGTGGCCTGCTTCAAGGTCATCGTCCCCGGGCTGATCGGCACCATCACCACACTGTTCGGCTCCTTCCTGGCGAACTCCGACAGCAGCACCCAGGCGCGCACCGTGAAGTACAGCGCGATCCTCCCCTACCTCGGGGAACGGCCGCTGTTCGGACGGGGCTTCGGCACCTTCCTGCCCGAGCTGTTCTTCTTCACCGACAACCAGTACATGCTGACGCTGGCCGAGATGGGCTTCCTGGGGCTGCTCGCGCTCCTGGTCCTCCTCTTCACCGGCATCCACCAGGGCGGTGCCCTCCGCAGGCTGGCCCGTACCGAATCCGACCGTGAGCTCGGGCAGGCCTTCTTCGCCTCGGCCCTCGTCTCCCTGGTCATCAGCGCCACGTTCGACGCCCTCAGCTTCCCGATGTTCGCCGGGGTGTTCTTCCTGACGATCGCCGCCGGAGGCAGCTACCTCGGCTTCATCCGGCGCGAGGCGCCGAAGCCCCGAACCGCGGAGTCCCCGTGCCTGGTCCCGTCCGTCCCGTTCGTCCCATCAGTCCCGTCCGTCCCCTAGGCCCCGTGGCCGTTCTCGTCGTCACCTGGAACAGCGCCGGGGTGCTGCCGGAGTTCCTCGCCTCACTGCCGGAGGGCATGGCCGGGCTGGAGTGGCGCCTGGTCGTCGCCGACAACGACTCGGCCGACGGCACCGTGGACCTGGTCCGCTCGCTGGCTCCGGCCGCGGCGATCGTCCAGACCGGCCGCAACGCCGGCTACGCGGCCGGGGTGAACGCCGCCCTCGGGGCCGCCGCGGGGTGGGAAGGCGGCTTCCGGGCGGCCCTGGTGTGCAATCCGGACGTCCGGATGCGGCGCGGCTGCGCCAAGGCGCTCGTGGACGCGCTCGACGCCCCGCCGACCGGGGGCGGGGTCGGGACGGGGGTCGGGATCAGCGTCCCGCTGCTGTACGAGGAGGACGGCCGCACCCTGGTCCCCTCGCTCCGCCGGGAGCCGAGCCTGACCCGCGCCCTCGGCGAGGCCGTCCTCGGCAACCGCCGGGCCGGGCGCTTCCCCCGCCTGGGCGAACTGGTCACCGA
Organism: Streptomyces sp. NPDC046303; assembly: GCF_055588085.1. Taxonomy (NCBI): domain Bacteria; kingdom Bacillati; phylum Actinomycetota; class Actinomycetes; order Kitasatosporales; family Streptomycetaceae; genus Streptomyces; species Streptomyces sp. NPDC046303. The sequence continues at coordinate 145,093 of NZ_JBVJFA010000007.1, read as the reverse complement.
CCCCGCCGCCTACGAACGGCCCACGTACGCGGACTGGGCGACCGGAGCCCTGATGGCCCTGTCCGTGGACTGCCTGGCCGCCTGCGGCCCGTGGGAGGAGTCCTTCTTCCTGTACTCCGAGGAGACCGAGTACTGCCTGCGCGCACGGGACCGGGGCTACCGCACCCGGCTGGAGCCGGCCGCCGAAGCGGTACACCTCGGCGGCGAATCCCGGACCTCGCCCCGCCTCTGGACCCTGCTCACCCTCAACCGCGTCCGTCTGTACCGGCGCCGGCACGGCGCCCTCGCCACGGCCGCCTTCCGCGCCGCCGTCCTGCTCCGGGAGGCCTCGCGGGCCGTGCTCGGCCGCCCGGCCGCCCGCGCGGCCGCGGCCGCACTGGCCCGGCCGGGCGCCCTGCGCACCCCGCCGGGACCCTAACTCGCCTTGCGCGGGCGGCAGACCATGGCGACGAAGTCGTGCCCCAGCTCCGGCAGGGCCGCGTCCTCCGCGGCGAAGCACCGCTCCAGCAGCGCCAGCGTCTCCGGCTCCTGGTCACGGAAGTGGTGCGCGATCCCGGAGAACGCGATGTGCAGCACCGTACCGCCGTACGGCCGTTCCTCGACGACCTCGAAATGGCGCCGCAGGCCCGGCAGCAGCGACGCCGCGTCGACCGCCTCCGAGGGGTCGTCCAACACCATCGACAGCCTGCTGGGCCGTACGACGCGGCGCTTGATCCGGCCGTCGGGCAGGCGCCGCCGGTCCTCGGGGAGCCGGGCCAGCAGCGCGTTCGCCGCCTCCAGTTGTCCGTCGGACCACTGGAACCGGGTGGGGCCGACGAACTCGTCCACCACGAACGTCCCGCCGGGCACGATCAGTTGGGACAGCCGCGGCAGGGTCGCGTCGAGGTCGTCGAAGTGGTGCAGCGACTGGAGGCCCAGCAGCACGTCGAAGCGTTCCGCGTCGCCGGTCATCCGGTTGACGTCGGTGACCCGGAAGCGCAGGACATCGGCGAGGCCGTGTTCTGCGGCGGCCCGGGTGGCGAAGTCGATCCGCTGCTGCGCCACGTCCACGCCCTCCAGGAGGCCGAAGGCGCCGGTCTTCGCCCAGAGCAGTTCGTTTCCGCCGGTGCCGCACCCCAGCGACAGGCCGCGCAGACCGGTGCGCGGCGCGAGGTGCCGGGCGGCCACGTATTGGGGATAGGACGTGTCCGCGTCGCCGGTCATCAGCAGGTTCCACCGTCTGACGACCCCTGGTATCGCCCACCACTCGGTGAGCGACGGGTCGACCCGGGACCAGTGCCGCACCACGCGCGCGCCGCCGCGCACCCGCAGCTTGGCCAGCACCGGGTCCAGGTCCAGCCGCCGCACCTTGCGCAGCAGCCGGTCCGCATCATGCCTGTTGATCAGGTTGTTCAGCACGCGGGCTCCGTTCGTACGGCCGTCAGCGACTTCGTGACCCCGAGCACCCGCTCGCCGAGGAGCACCGATCGGGGGAACAGGTAGCGCATCTCGGCGCGGGTCAGCAGCTCGATGTTGACGACGGCGTCCATCGCCGACTCCGGGCTGTCGGGACGGCTGTGGACGAGCGGCCAGTGCCGTACCAGACGTGTCCTGGCGGCCAGTGGCAGGAACTGGAAGCCGGGCGCCACGAAGTGCGGCTCGATCGGGAAGTAGCGGTACGGGGTCTGGATCCAGTGCAGCGGCGCCAGTGACTCCACGGCGGCGACGAACCGCCTGCGCTGGCTGTGGCCGCCCACGTGCTCGATGGTCGAGTTGGAGAACACCAGGTCGTACCCGCCGTGGCGGCTCAGGTCGGCGGCTACCGCCGGATCGGTGACGTCGGCGACCTCCGCGGTGATCCAGTCGGGCAGGTCGGAGGGGTGCTCCTCCAGATTGATCAGGTGGACGTGCTGGGCGCGCAGCGGCGCGCGCAGCCACATCTCGGCCGTCCCGCCCAGGTCCACGACGCTCATGCCCTCGATGCCGGGGAAGCAGCGTTGGAAACGCTGCCAGCGGGCGGTGCGCAGTCGCTCGCCCAGCGAGCCGGGTGCGTCGACGAATCTGTTCCTGAGGGCGCGGGATCGGGGCACGGGATCAACCACCTGTGATCGGAGCGGAACGGGAGCAGGCCTCAACGGGGCTGCTGCCATTGCGTGTAGAAGCTGGACGGGTTCATGAGGTAGCGGACGGTGGGGTGCGGGACATGGAGCACCACGTGCCGGCGGCCGTACCGGCGGATCAGCTCCCAGTCCTCGCGCGGCAGCACCTGCGGTGTCCGGCGCAGACGGCTGAAGTGCAGGGAGCGGTTGCGGCGGGCGACGAAGGCGTTGGTGTCGAGGAAGGCCTCGCGGGCGGCGCGGCGCCGGTCGTAGGGCACCGAGAGGACGTCCCGCTCGCTGCCGTCGGGCAGGACGCGGCGCAGTGCCGTGTAGACCCCGTCGGGCCCGGCGGGGGACTCGAGGACCGCCAACGCCCGTTCCAGGTGGTCCGGTTCCCACAGGTTGTCGTCGTCCAGGAACGCCACGTACCGCGAGCGGCTGAGGCGGATGCCCACGTTGCGCACGACACCCGCCACGCCGGTGTTGTGTGCGAGCGAGACCGCGAACAGCCGCGGATCGGGGGGCAGTTCGGGGAGGCCGGCGCCGTCGTCGACCACGATGACGACCTGGTCGCGGACGGTCTGGTCCAGGGCCGAGCGCACCGCGGCGCGCAGCGCTTCGGGGCGCCGGTGGGTCGCGATCACCGTGGCGACCAGCGCCGTGGGCGGCGACGGCAGCGCGCCGGCCAGCCGTCGCGCCTCGGCGTCCTCGATCCGGCGCAGTCGCAGCGCGGTGGGGGCCAGCAGGACCTTGTTCCGGGCCTCGAAGAGCACCAGCCAGCCGAACAGTGCCTTGAGCAGCGTCCAGGGTGCCCGCGCGACACGGCGCGCCACGGAGCCCCCCGCGCGGCCGCTCACGGGGCCGGCTCGGGTTCGATCGGGCGGCCGTCGGACATCCGGTTGTTCCGCCACACGTTTCCGGCGCCGCCGGCGTTCCAGTGGGCGACCACGCCGTAGCCGCCGGAAGCGGGGTGGTACTGCGTCGAGAAGACGTTGTCGGTGACCTTGATCCCGGTGGCGCCGGTGCTGCCGCCGTAGAGGGCGTACGCGCCGCCGGCGATCCAGTTGTTGTCGACGGTGACATTGCGGACCACCCCGGTGTCCGCGAACAGGCCGATGCTCCCCGAGGCACCCTGCTCGAGGCTGGTCGCGTTCAGCAGGGTGTTGTGGCGGATGATCAGGTCACCGGTGTTGCCGCCGCCGCTGATCACCGCGTTGGTGTGCTGCCATTCGCCGCCCAGGTTGATGAACGGGACGATGTCGTGCACGTAATTGTCGTGCAGGTATCCCTGTCCCATGGACAGGGCGTCGCCGAACACCGACACGTCGCACCAGCCGACCTCGATGGAGCTGCCCCCCATGTTCGACACCGCGTAGTCCACGCCGCCGTTGTCCGGGCCCGTGCCGGGCACGGCCGTGATGGTGGAGTGCAGGACCCGCAGGCCGCTGTAGCCGGGGCGCAGGTTGATGCCCCACCAGCTGTCCGAGGTGATCTTGCTGTCGATGACGGTGACGTCGTTCGCGTAGATGTCGAGCGAGCCGGTGATGTCCCACCCCCTGATGACGAGCCCGTCGGTACGGATGGCCAGGTAGCCGGTCTTGTGGGGCGTGAGGGGGATCCGCGGGCCGGTGGTGCCGGCGTCGGGGAAGCCGCAGTCGCCGGGAGAGGCGCAGGCGGCGGCGGTCGGGCCAGCGGTTCCGGGTGGCGCCGGGGACCCGCTCGCGGGGCAGGTCGGCGCGTCATCCGGACAGTGCGGCGGCGCGGGTCGGTCCGGTCCCGAGCACGCCAGGGCCAGGGCCGCCAGCAAGGCGGCCGGAAGCAGTCCCGCGAGCGGGTTCCGGCGAGTGCGCCGTGGCATCGGGCTCACCTCGTGTCCTGTCGGGTGGTGGGCCGCACCGCTGCGGACGGCCGGCGGCGGCCGCGGCGGGGCCGGTCACCGCGGCCGGCGCCGCGCAGGAAGTCGCGGCTGGGCAGGACGCACAGCGCGTAGCCGGCCAGGGCGGCCGCGCTGATGGCGAGGAGCGCGAGCGGGCCCTCGCCCAGCCGGCGCTGCAGGACGAGGACGATCGCGGCCATCACGGCCCCGCCGAGGAAGGGCCACGCGCAGGCCCTGGCGATCGGGCCGACACCGATGCCCCCACGGCTGAGGGCGAACAGGAACACCGGAACCACCAGGCCACCGGCCACCAGGACATGGGCCTGGGAGGCCCCGACGATGCCGCCCAGGCGGGCGCCGACGAGGAGCACCGGGATCAGGGCTGCCAGCCACAGGCCCTGCACCAGGAAGAGGGACCGGCGCTGTCCGATCGCGACGAGACAGTCGTAGGCGAGTTCGCCGCCGATGCGGATCAGGCCGAGGGCCATCAGCCAGGGCAGTGCCGCGGCGGCCGGAGCCCACTGGCTCCCGTAGATCAGCTGGATCGCCGGCCCCGCGAGGCCGGCCAGCAGGACGCACAGCGGCACGGTGGCGGTGACCACGGCGCCCAGGGTGCGGCTGAAGCCCTGGGCCAGCGCCCCGGGCGAGTCGGCCAGCCGGGAGAAGCCGGCGAAGGAGACCCGGCGGGCGGCCTCGGAGATGATCCGCACGGGCCAGCCGGAGATGTTGAAGGCGAGCACGTAGAAGCCCAGGGCGACGTTGCCCAGCGTCGCGCCCACCACCATGGTGTCGACGTTGACCACCGCGAGGGCCAGCATGCTCGCCCCTGCCAGCGGAAGCCCGAACCGGAGGAGCGCCCGGGCCTGTTCGGGGTCCCAGCCGAACTTCAGGGTGCCCGGTACCGCCAGCGCGCAGCCGATCAGCGTCACGACGTTCCCCGCCACGGCTCCCCAGGCGAAGCTCATCGCGCCCCAGCCCTGGAAGGCCAGCAGCAGCGTCACCGAGGTGCTGAGCACGAAGTTCAGCCCGTCGATGACCATCCGCTTGCCCTGGGCGAACTCACGGGTGAGGAAGCCGCCGGGCACCTGTGCCATGCCGTCGATCACCACGCACAGGCACATCACCCGCAGGACGCCCGCGGCGTCCGGCGAGCCGAGCAGGCCCGCCACCGCCGGTGCCGCCGCGAACAGCGCCGCGTACAGCAGGCCGCTGGAGAGGGCGCTGAGGGTCAGCACGGTCGGCGCGAACCGCCGTGCGTCGCCCTCCCAGCGCACGATGGCCAGGCCCACGCCCAGCTCGTTCGCGGAGAGCAGGACCAGCAGCACGGTCTGGGCGATGCCGTACACGCCCCATTCCGCGGGGCCCAGGGCGAAGCGCGCCAGCACGATGCCGGTCGCGAAGTTGCCCAGGCGCATGACCACGGTGTTGATCAGGCTCCACCGGGCCGCCGAACGGACCTTGCGGCCGAGGGAGGGAGGAGCGGCAGGTCCGGGCGCGGGAGGAGCCGGGGCGTCGCTCGGGCCGCCGGTCTCACTGTCCGGTGCGCGGGCGGTGTCCATGCGTCGACTCCTCGTCGGGCGGCTCGGCGGCGGACGCCCCGGGCGTGACGGGCTGGGGCGCGCCGGGTTCCGCGGCGGACGGAGCGTCCTCGGCGGACCGCGCCCAGCTGGGCGGCCTCCGGAGGGCGAGCGTCCTCTCCACGGCCGGTACCCCGGCCGGTTTCCCGGCCGGCAGGGGGTCGGCGGCCGTCTCCTCCTCCGGCTCGGAGACCCGCGCCTCAGGCTCGGGCTCCGGTTTCGGCTGTGGCCCGGGCTCCGGCCCCGGCCAGGGCTCCGGCCCGGACCGCGGCTGGTGCGACCTCTGGCGCGCCTCCGCGTAGAAGGCGGCGACCATGCTGAGCACCAGGCCCAGGCCCCCGGCCATGACGAGGTACTGGAGCCTGGTCTTGGTCTCGGCCACCGGCTTCTGCGGCGGCACGATCGTCGCCATGCGGATCATGGCGTCGGGGGCGACGTTCTGCTTCGCCTGGAACTCGGTCAGCCGCTGTTCGGCGTAGGCGGTGAGCTTGCGGTCCGACTCCAGGAGGCGGTCCGGGTCGCTCCCGGTGACGATGAGCCACATGAACGGGCCCAGGGCGTTGTCGGCGATCTTCGCCTCGGGGGTTCCGGTGACGCCCAGCTCCTTGAGGTCGGCCAGCGAGGCGTCGGAGTTGAGGTTGCGGGCGAGCCCGTCGGCCATGCCGGTGAGGGAGGTCTGCGTGCTCAGGAAGGGGTTGCCGTCGTAGGCCTCGGTGGCCTTCTGTGAGTTGAGCAGGGTCACGGTGCTCTGCGACCGGTACGTCACCGGCACCACCAGGTGAACGCCGGCGACGAGCGCCGCGGTGATCAGCAGTCCGGGCAGCAGCACGTACCAGCGCCTGCGCATGACCCGCCAGATCTCGGCGAGGTCCATGGTCTTCCCCCTCGTGTGACTACGCTTGCCGCGGGACGGGATCGGTCGGTCTGGGCCGGGTCCGTGCGGTCCCGCCGTCCAGCAGGACCCCGGCGATGCGGTCTCCCGCGCGGCCGTCCCACAGCTCGGGGCAGCGGGGCGGGGGCGGATCGTCGAGCACCCGGTGCGCGGTGGCCACGATGCGCTCCGGGTCGGTGCCCGCCAGCACGTTGGTGCCCTCCTCGACCGTGACGGGGCGCTCGGTGTTGTCCCGGAGGGTCACGCAGGGCACGCCCAGCGCGGTGGTCTCCTCCTGGATGCCCCCGGAGTCGGTGAGCACCAGGCGGGCGGAGTCCTGGAGGGCGATGAAGTCGAGGTACCCGGCGGCCGGCAGCAGCCGGATGCCGTCGGGTACGCCCGCTTCGGCCAGCCGCCCGGCGGCCCGCGGGTGCACGGGCAGCAGCAGCGGACAGCGTCCGGCGATCTCGCCCAGGGCCTTCAGCAGACCGCGCAGGGCTCGGGGGTCGTCCACGTTGGCCGGGCGGTGCAGGGTGACCAGGCCGTAGCCGCCCCGGGTGAGCCCGTGGCGGTCCAGGACGCCGGAGCGCCGGGCCCGGTCCAGGTTCGCGAGCAGGGTGTCGATCATGACGTTGCCGACGACGTGGATCTGGTCCTCCCGGTAGCCCTCGGCCCGCAGGTTCGCGGCGGCGTCGGGCGAGGGGGCCAGCAGGTAGTCGCTGACCCGGTCGGTGGCGACCCGGTTGACCTCCTCCGGCATGCTCCAGTCCCGGCTGCGCAGTCCGGCTTCGACATGGGCCAGGAGCGGGCCGGCCTTCGCCGTCACCAGGGCGCAGGCGAGCGTGGAATTGATGTCCCCGACCACGACGACGGCGTCCGGGGCCACTTCGTCGAGCAGCGGCTCGAAGGCCGTCATCACCCGGCCGGTCTGCTGGGCGTGGGTGCCGGATCCGGCACCCAGGTACCGGTCGGGGGCGCGGATGCCGAGGTCGCGGAAGAACACCTCGTTCATGGCCTCGTCGTAGTGCTGGCCGGTGTGGACGAGGACCACCTCGGCGCCGCGGCGCTCCAGTGCGTCCATCACCGGTTTGATCTTCATGTAGTTGGGCCGTGCGCCGGCGACGCACACGATCTTCGTCATGCTCATGGTTCAGAGCACCTCCACCGTCGGTCCGGACAGCCGGTTGCGGCAGTCGAGGACGAAGGAGGCGTGCTCGGTGACCATCGTGTAGTCGAAGGAGTCGTGGTCGGTGAGCAGGACGACCACGTCGGCCGCGGCCAGTTCCTTGCGGGTGGGCTCGACCCGCACGAGCCGGGCGTCGACCTTGACGTCCTCGACGACGTGGGGGTCGGCGGCGCGCACCTTGGCCCCCATGTCGAGGAGCAGTTGGGAGACGCGCACCGCGGGCGACTCCCGGGCGTCACCGGTGTTCTTCTTGTACGCGAGACCGAGCAGCAGGACCCGGGAGCCGTTGACGGAGCGGCGCTTGGAGTTGAGCGCGTCGATGACGCGGCGGGTCACGTACTCGGGCATGTGGCTGTTGATGTCGTTGGCGAGCTCGACGAAGCGGAAGCTCTGGCCGAGCTCGCGCTGCACCCGCCAGGAGAGGTACGAGGGGTCGATGGGCAGGCAGTGGCCGCCGACGCCCGGGCCGGGGGTGAACTTCATGAAGCCGAAGGGCTTGCTGGACGCGGCCTCGATGGCCTGCCACACGTCGATGTCGAGGTGGCGGGCGAACATCGCTATCTCGTTGACCAGCGCGATGTTGACGTGCCGGAAGGTGTTCTCCAGCAGCTTGGCCAGCTCGGCCTCCTTGGGGGAGCTCACCGGCACGGTGGTGTCGACGAGGTCCCCGTAGAAGGATTCGACGGCCTTCAGTGAGCGGGCGTCGACGCCGGAGACCACCTTGGGTGTCTGCTGGAAGCCCCAGACGGCGTTTCCTGGGTCGATGCGCTCCGGGCTGTAGCCGAGGTGGAAGTCGGCTCCGGCGGTGAGCCCCGAGCCGTCCTCCAGGATCGGCGCGAACAGCTCCTCGGTGGTGCCCGGGTAGGTGGTGGACTCCAGGACCACGGTCGCGCCGGGGCGCAGGTACCGGGCCAGGGTGTGCGCCGACTCCTCGATGTGGCGGAGGTCGGGTGCCCCGTCGTGCAACGGGGTCGGGACGGTGACGACGGCCACGTCGAAGCCGCCGCAGTCCCGGGCCAGTTCGGTGGGCCGGTAGGTGCCCAGCTCGAGGGTCCGGTTCAGCCGTTCCGAGCTGACGTCCTCCACGTACGACTCTCCGGCGGCCAGGCTCTTGACCCGCCGCGCGTCCACGTCGTACCCGATCACCTGGTGGCCGGCCTCGGCGGCCCGGATGGCCAGCGGCAGTCCGACGTATCCCTGTCCCACGACGACGACGCGCATCAGTGACTCCTGTTCGCGGAACCGGCAGACGGTGGTGTGCGGCGGATGAGCTCGCGGGCCGTCATGAGGAGGAAGGCGGTGTTGGTGGTGAGGTAGCGCCTGCCGAGGCGGCGCGGCTCCTGGAGGGCGCGGTAGAACCATTCGAGTCCCATCCGCTGCCAGACAGCGGGTGCCCGTTTGGTGATCCCGGCGAGGATGTCGAAGGAGCCGCCGACGCCGTGGACGACGTGGGCGCCGGTGCGGTCGCCGTAACCGGCGGTGAAGATCTCCTTCTTGGGTGAGGTCATGCCGAGGAACAGCAGCTGGGCACCGCTGTCCGCGATGGCGTCGGCGATGGCCTCCTGTTCGGAGTCGGCGAAGTAGCCGTTGCGGCTGCCGGCGACCCGCAGTTCCGGGAAGCGCTCGGATATCTGCCGGAGCATCATGTCCAGGACGGGCTGCCGGGCGCCGAGCAGGTAGACGGAGATGCCGGCGGTCTCGGCTGCGGCGAGCAGGCGCATGAACAGGTCGATGCCCGCGACCCGCTCGGGCAGCCGCACGCCCAGGAGGCGCCCGGCCCAGACCACTGCCTGGCCGTCGGCCAGGACCAGGTCGCAGCCGGTCACGGCCCGCGCGAGGCGGGGGTCGCGCCGCATGGTGACCAGCTTGGCGGCGTTGACCATGCCGATCTCGATCCGCTCGCCGCGGCGTACCGCGTCGAGGCAGCGCCGGACGGTCTCTTCCATGGTCAGGGGGTCGAGTCCGACCCCGAAGAGGGACTGTCTCGGGCTCATCCCTGCGGCCCCCCGAGCCAGGCGAACAGCATCCAGCCGAACTCGTACGGGCGGCACTCGCGGTCGACCGCGAGGGGGCGGAAGAGCCGGTCGAGGGGCGTGAGCCGCGCCCGCGGGGCCAGCCGGGTGGTGAGTCCGCGGGCGGCGCGGACGGCCTTCTTGGGGTCGCCGCGGTGGACCTTGCGCCAGGTGACGCCGAGCTCCTCGCGGATCATCGGTTCCCGCGGCGTGCCCGAGGGCCCGGCGAGTTCGGGGACCTCGGTCATCCAGCGCAGCCCGCGGCGGATCTCCGCGGCGAAGTCGGTGCCGCCGGCCTCGGCGAGGTCGAACAGGGCGGTCGGGGCCATCGCGTGCTGGTGCACGCTGTAGACGGGGTAGCCCTCGACGAGGGTGCCGTGGCGGGCGTCGTAGTGCCACCACCACTGTCCGCCGTCGCCCTGCAGCGCGCAGAGGCGGGCGGCGCAGCCGTCGGCGGCGGCGAGGGCCTGCGGGTCGTCGCCGCTCGCGTGCAGACGGGCCAGTGCCTGGAGCGGATAGCTCTGGTCGGCGAAGCAGGCCACGTGGGACCGGTATCCGGGCAGCAGCCCCGGGCCGGTGGCGTGCGGGAACAGCGGGCTGCCGGCGGCCCTGGCGTCCAGCAGCCGGTCGCGGGCGGCTGCGAGGCGGTACTCCACGTCCACCGTGTCACGGGCGGCGGTGAGGGCCGAGAGCACCCAGGCCGCTTCGACGGTGTACTGCGGCTGCCCGGGCAGGTCCAGCGCGGCCACCCGGTCGAGGGCGTCGGCGAGCTTGGGGTGGCCGGTTTCGGCGGCGGCCCAGGCGATGAGCGCCGCGTCGCCGAGGTTCGTCACGGCGGGCAGCCGTTCCACCAGCAGTCCGGTGAACTCGGCGGCGGTGCGCCCGCCGAACAGCGGGCGCTGCCGGTCCTCGGGCAGGAACCGTGCCCCGAGTGCGGTGATGGCCGCGTACCGGGTGCTGGTCCCCCGCTGCTCGAGGCCGCGGCCGCCACCGGGTGAGGCCTTGCCCACCCGGGTGAACACGAAGGTCTCGGCGCCCGGCAGGTACATCCCGGGGAGCCCCGCCTCGGCCAGGGCGAGCAGCCGTTCGGCGAGGGCGTGCAGCGGCAGGTCCTCGCGGGCCAGTGTTCCTAATCGTGTGGTGGTCATCGGGTCCCCACCCCGACTCCCCGGGTACTGCGCGCACCCCGTATGTCCGAGCTGTACGGCTCCAACACACCTACCCCCTCTGGTCACTCCTCGGACGGACCTTCCGGTCGTCACTCCGCGGAGGGGGATTGCGCGTGACCACGCCCGCGCCGACGACGCCCGCTGCGCCATGGCACGAGCCGTCCGACGGACGCCGACTGGACCCCCCAGCGATGCCGCGGACCGGAGCACGCGCGTACGGCGGCAGAGTGTGCGGGCGCGTGGAATCCGCGCCGCGCGGCTCTGCCCGCGGTGCCCTCGTCGTGTACAACCCCCCACTGAGACAGGCCTGTTGCCTGCTCAGATCCCTTGTGCAGGGACACGGTATGCCCACGGATGTTCGTTGATTGTGGTTTTGAGGAAATGCCGGTTCCCTAAATTGCCGACATTCCGTCAGGGGCGCTCGATGAGCGTGCCGTCCTTCTCCTCGTGCAGTGCGCCGGTGCGCGGGCACTCCCAGATTCCCGGCTGGTCCGCGCGCTCCACGAGGCGGACACCCGCCCGGCCCACCCAGCCGGTCCGCCGGGCCGGCACCCCCGCCACGAGCGCGAAGTCCGGCACGTCCCGGGACACCACCGCCCCGGCGGCGACCAGGGCCCAGCGTCCGACGCGCACCCCGGCCACGCACACCGACCGGGCGCCCAGCGAGGCCCCCTCGGCGACGACCACCCCGGCGGCCTCCCAGTCGCCGCCCCGCTTCTGCCGGCCGTCGGGATCGACGGCGCGGGGAGAGAAGTCGTTGGTGAGCACCGCCGCCGGGCCGATGAACACCCCGTCGCCGAGTACGGCGGGCTCGTAGACCAGCGCGTAGTTCTGCAGTTTGACGTGGTCCCCGATGCGCACGCCCGGTCCGACGTAGGCCCCTCGGCCCACGATGCACCCGCGGCCGAGCCGGGCGTCCTCGCGTACCTGTGCCAGGTCCCAGATCGTGGTCCCCTCGCCGAGTTCGGCCGTCTCGTCGACCTGGGAGGAGGGTTGAATGCGGACACTCACGGAGCGGTCCCCTTCACGTTCGCGAGGTGTTCGGACGCACGCGCCTGCGAACGCGCCTGCGAACGCAGAGCATATGCGCCGCGGCCTCACGCGCTCAGGGAATCAACGGACTGTGCACGCACCGGACTTGGCGCTCATTCGTAGCGGTACAGGAGGGACTCGCGCTCGCTCTGGCGGATCTGCTCGATGGTCACGTCGGGCAGGCCCAGGTGGGAGAGGGTGACCTCGGCGGAGCTCGGTACGGCGTCCTCGGCGAGCCACTGGCCGGGCTTCCAGGCGTTGCCGCGCAGGAAGGCCTTCGGGCAGTGCTGGTAGACCTCCTCCACCCCGACCACGATCGCGCTGCGCGGCGGCTTGCCGACGGCGGTCAGCTGCTCCAGCAGCCGCGGGTCGGCGGAGACGCAGGCCCTGCCGTTGACGCGCAGGGTGGTGGCGCGGCCCGGGATGACGAAGATCAGACCGGCCCGGCCCGTCTCCACGATGTTGTGGCTGCTGTCCAGCCGCTTGTTGCCGGTGGCGTCGGGGACGGCCAGGGTGAACTCGTCCAGCACGGACACGAATCCGGCGGGCCCGCCGCGGGGCGTCACGTCGCAGTGGCCGCCGGCGCCCGCGCTGGCGATGAACACCAGCGAGGACCTGCCGATGACGGCGCGTGCGACGTCGTGGATCCGGTCCACTTCCTTGCGGCGGACCAGTTCACTGGGTTCCTCGTAGAGCTCGCGCAGCTGGGCCGTGTTCTGGACGGCGCCGGCGTGCAGGACATCGAATATGCGGCCGTTCGGCGGCGTGGTGGTGGTCACAGCCACGCAATCTATCCCGGCCGGCGGCGGTCTCTCAGTCCGGTACTGCGGGGGCCACCGCCTCGGCGAAGTCGGCGGCGATGTCGCACACGTCCCGGTCCGGTTCGGAGGTGCCCTCCTGGGCGATGACGAGGACCTTCCCGAAGGAGGCGGGCCACAGGATGACGCAGGCCTTGTCGTTGCCGCTGACCATCGCCGACGACACTCCGGCCACGGACGTGGGCGTCGGCTTCGGATCCAGGGGTATGTCCCTGGAGTACATGACCATCAGCCGCACGGACTCCCGGTCCGAGTTCCAGGCGCACGCCCGCATCGGCACCTCGTCGCTGCGGTCGGGCTCGGGCGAGTCCAGCTCCCACTCGTCCGTCACGTCGCCGTCGACCGCGTCGCACGGATCGTCGGGCACCACCGCGGGCACGAGATCCGCGGTGTCCGACGAGCCTCCGCCGTCCCTGCCGCCGCCGTCGCGCACCAGCGCCCAGATCCCGGTGCCCGCCGCGCCGGCGAGCAGCGCAGCGACGACCACCACGACGGACATGCGCCGCGTCCGCTGCCCCGGTGGCGGCCCGTCCGGTCCGGCCGGTTCCCTCCAGGCCTGACTGTCCTCGTCCCATGAGGTCATGCCGAACACCCCCTATCCGGCGAGAAGTTGTGTGATCTGCTGGACGACGGCCGCCGCCGAGGCCAGCCCGGCCGCGGCCGTCGCGCCCACGTCCAGGCGCTCGCGCAGCCACTGCAGACGCTCGCGCCGCAGCCGCCCCGTGGCACCGATCTCCTCCACGGCCCCGGCGATCCCGGCGTCGGTCTCGGAGGTCTCGTCACTGGGGCCGAGCAGGCCCAGCTGCTCGCGCAGGGTGATCAGCGCCGTCAGGAACTCTTCGGGGACGCCGACCGGCTCCCCGGAGGCGTCGAGGGCCCTGGCATCAGGACCGGCCGCCGCGGCGCCTCCGGTCATGACCCCGATGCCGATGCCGCCGGGGGCGGCCCGGGGCGTCGCGGAAGGGGGCGGGGGCGGGGGCGGATCCTGCCGGGCCGCGCGCCGTGAGCGGTCCTCGGCGGTGGCGCCTTCCCCGGCCGCCACCGCGCCGCCGGTCAGCACCCCGATGCTGATGCCGCCCTGCTCCGGGGCGACGGCCCGCTCGTCCTCCCGCTGCTCCTCGTGCTCCGCCGTCACGACGACCCGCCCCCCTTCTTCTTCGTCTGCGTGTCCGTGTGCTTCGCGGAGGCCCGCTCGCCCGTGGCGACCGCTCCCCCGCTCATCGCCCCGATGAACACGCCGCCCCCGCTCACGGTGACGACGTACTGCTCGAACTCGCCCGTCTCGTAGCCCTTCGCGCGCAGCGCGTCCTGCACCCCGCTCGCGATGCGGTCCTGCAGCGTCCGCACGTACCGGCTGATGTCCATCTCCTGGAACAGGGAGACGTCCTTGACGCTGCCCAGCTCCCGCACCGAGGTCACCGGCCCGTCCGGCAGCGCGTGCTGCGGCATGGTCAGCCAGGTGCGGAAGACCGAGAGACCCGTCTGGATCAGCGACAGCCCCGCGGAGACTCCGGCCGCCGGGCTGGTGAGCAGCGCGACGACGGCGTCCCGCAGCCCGCGGCCCTCGCCGCGGGCAGCGATCACGTCCACCGACCGGTACTCCGGCCGCACCGGGTTGAGCACGTGCGGTACGACCTCCAGCACCAGCATCCCGCCCTGGGTGTGGACGCGGACCAGGAGGGAGATGCCGACCTGTTCGTCCCAGGCCCCGACCCGCACGCGCAGGAAGTGGCGGCGCCCCTCGCCGCCCTCGCCGACCGCGTCGTCGAGGTGCTCCTGGATGCGGGCGGGCTCGTAGGTGACTCGGGAGCGCGCCACTCCGACCGGCAGGTAGACCACTTCGTCGATCTCGAGGAAGCGCAGCCGGTCGCGGCTGGTCTCCGCGGCCGCCGCGCGCAGCGCCTCCAGGCGCGGCTTGATGAGGTCGACGACCTCGCGCCCCGTGAGCAGGGAGGCCGTCGCGGCGGTGCCGGGCGGGGCGGTGCCGGGCGGGGCGGTGCCGGGGTCCAGGTTCTTGCGCAGGGCTCCCGGGGGCTTGCCCTTCAGCTCGGCGACGACCGACCACGGCTGGTACGGCTCGCCCGCGCCGACGAACGGCCGGAAGGGGTCGTAGATCGTCAGGTTGGCGTGCTGTTCGCGGTCGATGGCCTCCCCGATGCGCCGGTACTGGACGGTGTCCGGCAGCCGCTCGCGCGCCCCGCGGGCGTACGCGCCGCGGCTCAGCTTCTCGCGCATGACCCGGACGACCTGCGTCCGGTGCGCCCACACGGGCAGCACCATCAGTGCCGGGAACACCACCGCGGTCCAGGCGTTCGCGCCGGTGAACAGCGCGAAGACCACGGCCGCCCAGTAGGCGAGCGTCACGGCGAACGGCACGACCGGCAGCACCGCCTTCAGCCGGCCCCGGGTGGCCTCCTTGAGCACCCCCCGGCCGAGGCCGAAGGCCGCGCCCCTGCTCCCGCGCAGGGACCAGCACACGGAGCAGACGATCGCGTAGGCCAGGTACCACGGAACGGGCAGCAGCGGATCGGCGCCGACCCCGGCCAGTCCGAGAGCGATGAACACCGCCCAGAGGACCGCCAGCGCGACCGCGGTCTCCGCCTCGCGGCGTCGTGCCTCCAGGGCGTGCGCGAGGACCGGCAGGGCGTCGATGCCGAGCGAGGGCGCGATCGGGCGTTCCTCGTGCTCGACCAGCTGCTCGATGACGCGGCGGCGGAACTCGCTGTCGAACCAGACGCCCGCGCACAGCAGCCGGGTGGCTTCGCTGCGGATGTGTCGCGGCTCCGCCCCCGCTGCTAAACCGGACGTCCCGGAAGGTGTGGACATGCATCCCCCGATGCTCGGACTCCCTTGCGGCAAGGAGCGATCGGGGGAGTCGCGGACGTGCAGTATGGCGGCCCGCCGCTCGTGATCGGAAGGGGCTGGGGGGCGGTCGTTCCGTTGTGCGGACCGGTCACAGGAGCCGTTCGGGGACCGAACCGGAAGGTGTCGTACGGGTGTGCGCGTGGCCGTCCGGGGTGAGGTACTCCACGTCGCCCGGGGCGTCAGGGGTCACCTCGCCGACGACGGCGGCGTGGCGTCCGTACGGGTGCGCGCGCAGTGCGCTCAGCACGCGGGCGGTGTGCTGCGGCGGGACGAACAGGCACAGGCAGCCCGCGCAGGCCGCGTCCAGGGGGGCGAGGCCGCGGGCGGCGAGGGCCGGCCGCGCCTCGTACCGTACGGGCAGGGCGGCCTCTTCGACCCGCAGGGTCAGGCCGCGGGCCGCGGCGCACCGGCGCAGGACCTCCGCGAGGCCTCCCGCGGCCACCGTACGGGCGTGGCGCAGGTGGGGGCGCACCGTGCGCAGCAGGTCCCCCAACGGTGCGCAGTCGCTGGGCACGTGGTGCTCGTACCCGAGGCCGTCGCGCAGGGAGACCAGGTGGGCGGCGTGGCTGCCCAGCGGGCCGGTCACCACGATGCGGTCGCCGGGCCGGACCGAGGCGAGCTCCAGGGGCGGACCGCCCGGTACCCCGAACGCGGTCGCCGTGACGAAGACCCGGTCGGCCTCGCCGGCGCGGACGACCTGGGTGTCGACGGCGGCGATGGTGACCCCGGCCTCGGCGGCCGCGCCGCGCACGGAGGCGGTCAGCCGGTGCACCAGGTCCAGCGGGAGTCCGGCTTCCAGCACGATGCCGAGGGCGAGGTGGCGGACTTCCGCCCCGGTGGCGGCCAGTTCGTTGACGGCTCCGCAGACGGCCACCCGGCCGATGTCCCCGTTGCCGAAGAACGGCGGGTCGGCGACGTAGGTGCCGGACCGGACGACGAAGACCTCGGCGGCGGCGCCCGGTCCGTTCCGCGGGGCCGGGACGAGGGCTTCCTCGATCAGGGCCCCTACGCCCGGGCCGAACCCGACCTGCGCCGTGTCCCAGTCCTGTGTGTACGTCACGAGTGCCTCCCCCGAAGCCCGCGATTCATGATCGTCCCATCATCCTGCGCGGACCGGCCGCCGCATACCCGTGTCGTGGCACGGCGGCCGATGAGGGGTCACTAGGGGCGGTGCTCGGAGCGGGCGCCGGCGCGCAGCAGGGCGACGGCCAGCGCCGTCGCCAGGGCCGGGAGGAGCGCGAAGCCCGCCAGCATGCCGAGTTCGGCCGTCGGGGTCTGCTCTGCGGCGCGGCCCGTACCGGAGGACACGTAGCCGCAGAGCTGGAGCACCAGTCCGTAGAGGAACGGGCCGAGGGCGACGCCCAGTCCCTCGCCGGTGTTGAAGAGGCCCGACAGGACGCCCGCCTGGCTCTGCTCGGTACGGGCGGCGTCCCGGGCGATGCACTCCGGCAGCATCGCGTAGAGGAAGAGCAGCTGGCCCGCGTGGCCGGTGCCCGCCAGTGCCATGGAGAGCAGTACCGCCCCCTGGGGCAGTGCGGGCGCGGCGAGGAAGAGCAGGCAGCCGGCGGCGAACAGGGCGGAGGCGACCGGGTAGCCGTGGCGGCCGCGCAGCCGCGACCACAGGGGCATGGTCAGCAGGTTGGGCGCGACGAAGGCGGCGACGAGGACGCCGACGCCGGAGGAGTCGTGCAGCACGTGCTCGGCGAAGTACGGTGCGCCCGCGAGTAGCACCCCCGTCGCGACGGACTGGACGACGACGCACCGCAGCAGTGCCATGAAGGCGGGGTTGCCGCGCGCGGCGGCGAACTGGCGGCGCAGGCCCGCCTCGGGCTCGGTGACCCGCACCTCCCGGCGGGCGCCGGAGGTGCCCGCGAAGACCCACAGCGTCCCGGCGGCGATGACCGCTGCGCCGAAGATCCCCATCCACCGGTGTCCGGCGAGGCCGCCGCCCCCGGCGTCGACGAGGGCGGGCCCGGCGGCGCCGGTGAACAGCGCCGCCACGCCGATGACGGCGACCCGCCCGCCCACCAGCCGCGTCCGGTCCTGGTGGCGGTCGGTGAGCTCGGCGGGCATGGCCACGTACGGCACCAGGAAGAAGGCGAACGCGGTGGCGGTGAGCAGGTATCCGGCGGCGGTGAGCCAGGCTCCGGCCGTGCCCGGCAGCAGTCCCGCGAAGGTCAGCGCGAAGGCCAGGGCCATCGCGAGCCCGCCGCACAGGACGTAGGGGCGGCGCGGGCCCCAGCGGGTACGGGTGCGGTCGCTGGCCCGGCCGACCAGCGGGTTGAGGACGGCGTCCCAGGCCTTGGGCACGAACACGAGCGCGCCGGCCAGCGCGGCGCCCACGCCGAGGGTGTCCGTGAGGTAGGGCAGCAGGAGCAGGCCGGGCAGGGTGGTGAACGTCCCCGTGACCAGCGCCCCGGAGGCGTAGCCGAAGCGCAGCCGGGCCGGCAGGGCGGTGTCCGGTGGGGTGGTGCCCGGTGGGGTGGTGTCCGGCAGGGCGGTGTCCGGTGGGGCGACCCGGGTTCGCCCGGACCCTGTGGTGGCCATCGGGGGCTTCCTTCCGGGAGCGGTGGAGGTCGTGCCGTGCGGGCGAGGAGGGCCCCGCCCGGGGGAAGGGGGGATGTCCCGCGGGGCGGGGCTCTCGCAGGGAAGGCTCGGCCCTGCCCCTTGGACGCGACTAAAGCTCACGTACGCGGATCAGGGGCGACGGACGACGGACGAGTTCCTGCCATGCACATTCCTGCCAACGGCGGTGGCTGGATGGCGCCTCCACCGCAGCTCCACCATGACGCGACAGAAGGAGAGGGACATGACAGTCGACCACGGCACGACCTCGCTCCCCGTCATCCACGGACACGCGACGGCCACGCAGCACCTGATCCACCGCCCGCCCTCGCGGGCGCACTACGGCCTCGACGTCCCCAGCCTGGGCGAGGAGAACTTCACCCTCGTCGGCGCGACCCCTGTCGCCCATCCGCTCTTCAACGACGGCCCGGGCCACTTCCACGACCTGCAGATCGCGACCGAGACCGTGCGGGACATCGGCGCGTTCGTCGGCCACCGCTACTTCGGCGTGCCGGAGGACCGCCCGGGCCTGTTCTACCGGTTCACCCTCGAGCTCACCGATCTGTCCGCCTGGCGTACGGACGGGCCCGCGGCCGGCCCCGTCCTCATGGAGACCCATCTCAGGGCCCGGCCCGCGAACGTGGTCGCCGAGGTGCCGCGCGGTCTCGACTTCCACCTCGAGGTGGTGATCGACGGCCGGCCGTGCGCGACGGGGGCGGCCGGCCTGGTCTTCCTCATGCCGAAGCTCTACCGCCGCCACCTGGAACACTCCCGGCAGGCGCTCCAGGCCGCGCCCGAGCTCGACGACGCTCCCGACGGCCCCCTGCGCGCCGCCGACCCCGCCGAGACGGGCCGCTGCGCCCCCGAGAACACGGTGATCAGCGAACCGACGGACGCCGCCCGCGGCCGGATCAGCACCTGGCTGCTCAGCCGCCACATCAGCCCCGTGTTCCTCGGCGAGGACGGGCAGGTCACCGGGCTGCACCTGCTGGAGGCGCTGCGGCAGACCTCGCTGCTCGCGGCGGGACGGACGCACGGCCTCGACCCCCTCCGCAGCGCGCTCGGCGCCTGCCAGGTGCACTTCCGCGGGCAGGCCGAGCTCGATCTGCCGCTGCGCTGCGTGGCGGTGGCCGGTCCGCTGGGGCGCGACGGCGAGGGGCGGCCCTGCGTACCGGTCACGCTCACCCTCACGCAGCGCCGCCGCGCCGTGGCCGAGGCCCGCACCTCCGTCGTCCAGGACCACTGAGGACGATGCGCTTCGGAATTCTGGGCCCGCTGGAGGTCACGGGAGCGAGGGACTGCGGAACGGGCCCCGGTGCGGACGGCGCATCGGACGGGCCCGCCGCGGGGGGCTCGTACGTCCCGCAGGCCGCCAAACTGCGGGTCGTCCTCGGGACCCTGCTGGTCCGTGCGAACGAGGTCGTGTCCTCACAGAGCCTCATCGACGAGCTCTGGCCGGAGGCGCCCCCGCGCACCGCGACGACCACGCTCCAGGTCTACGTGTCCCACCTGCGCAAGACGCTCCGCCTCGCCGATCCGGACAACGGCGGGGAGTCGCTGGTCACCCGCCGCCCGGGGTACCTGCTGCGGGTCGGCCCGGACGCGCTGGACACGATGGCCTTCGAGGACCTGTCGCGGCGCGGCCACCAGGCCCTGCGGGCCGCTGACTTCGAGGCCGCCGCGGAGCTGCACCGGCGGGCGCTCGCGCTGTGGCGCGGCCCCCTGCTGTCGGACACCCCGCACGGACCGGTGCTGGACAGCGCGGCCGTCCGGCTGGGCGAGGCCCGCACCACCGTGCTCGACGAGCGCATCCGGGCCGAGCTGCACCTGGGGCTGCACCGCGAGCTGGTGGCGGAGCTCCAGGAGCTGGTGGCCGAGCACCCGATGCACGAGGAGTTCCACGCGCACCTGATGGTGGCGCTGTACCGGTGCGGGCGGCAGGCGGAGGCGCTGCGCGTGTTCGCGGTGCTGCGGCGGACCCTGGTCGAGGAGCTCGGGATAGAGCCGGGCCCGTCCTCGCGGCGGTTGCAGAGGCGCATCCTGGAGGGGGATCCGGACCTGTCGGCGGCAGCCGGCCCCCGGCGTGCCGGCTCCGCCGCAGCGACTGAGGGAGGCTGGTCCCCGGCGCCCGGAGCGCTGCCCCCCGCCGACCCGGACTTCACCGGCCGTTCGGCGGAACTGGCCGAACTGGAACAGCTGTTGCGCACCGCGTCCGCGGGCGGCGCCGTCGCCGTGACGGGTCTGCCGGGCACCGGCAAGACGGCGCTCGCGGTGGAGGCCGCGCACCGGGCGGCGGACGCCTTCCCCGACGGTCAGGTCTTCCTGGACCTGCGCGGCCCCGGGGCGCCGCCGACCGGGGCGGAGATCCTCGGCCGGCTGGCGCGTACCCCCCTGACGGGCCGTCGGTTGCTGCTGGTCCTGGACCACGTCACCTCCGAGACGCAGGTGCGGCCGCTGCTGCCGCTCGCCGGGGGCTCGGCGCTGCTGCTTACGGCGGGCCGGGTGCCCGCCGGGCTGCCGGGGCTGCGGTCGGTGGTCCTCGGGCCGTGGCGCTCCGAGGAGACACGGCGGCTGGCCGGGCTGTTCGGCGGCCGCGCGGGGACCCGTACCGGCGCGGCCGGCTCCGCGCCCGCACCGGCACCGGGACCGGGACCGGGACCCGATGGGGGCGCCCTCGCCGAGATAGCCGAGCTGTGCGGGCGGCTGCCGCTCGCCGTGCGGGCCGCCGCCGCCCAGCTCGCGGCGCGGCCGCACTGGACCGCCGCCACGCTGGCGGACCGGCTCCGGGACGAGGGCGGGCGGCTCGACGCGCTGCGCACCGGCGACATCGACGTACGGGCCCGCCTGCTGGAGGCGTACGCGGCTGCCCCCGGCGCCCAGCGGCGGGCGTTCCGCCTGCTGGCGCTGCTGCCGCCGGGGCGGTTCGGCGCCCGGCAGGCGGCCGCCGCGCTGGACCTGGCGGAGCCGCGCGCCGCGGCGGCCCTGGACGCGCTCGCCGACGAGCGGCTGCTGGCCGTGGACCGGGACGGCTGCCACCTGCCGGAGCTGCTGCGGCTGCTGGCGGTGGAGCGGCTGGACGGGGAGGAGCCGCCCGAGGTGCGGCGGGCGGCGGCGGAGCGGGTGTGCCGGGCGTACGCGGCGGCCGCCGCGGCGCGGCCGGGCCGGCTGCCGGACGCCGACGCACGGGGGCTGATACGGCTGGCACGGACCGCGTACGAGGCGGGGCTGTGGGCGCTGACGGTACGGCTGACGGACGCCACGGGCGGGTGGGCGGAGGACGGGGCGGAGGCCGCGTACTCCATGGCCCTGGACGCCGCCGTACGGTGCGCCGACCGGTCGGCGCAGGCCCGGATGGAGCGCTCGCTCGGCGATCTGGCCTGGCAGTACCGGCGTCTGGAGCGGGCCCGGGAGCTGTTCTCGGGGGCGCTGGCGCACGCCCGGGAGGCGGGGGACGAGGAGGAGGCGGGCCGCGCCCTGGTGGGCCTGGCCGAGCTGTGCCTGGACGCCGGTGCGGCGGCGGAGGCGGCCGCCCTGCTCGAACCGGCCCTCGCCGCGCTGTCGGGGCCGGGCCGGACCCGCGGCCGCTACGAGGCGAGCCGCGCGCGGGCGTTGCTCGCCCTCGCCCAGGACGGGCCGCAGGGGCGGGAGACGGCCCGGATCTGGTTCGGGGAGTGCCTCGAGCTGGCGGGCAGCCTGCGCGATCACCGGCTGGAGGTGTACGCGCGGCGTTCGCTGCGTGCGCTGTCCGGGCCGGAGGCCGGGGGCGGCGGGGCCGCGCGGCGGGCCGTGGAGATCCGTCCGGGGCTGTGGCGGATCCGTCCGGCCGGGGTGCGCGCGTGACCGGCCGGCGGCTCCTGGGCCGCCGCGGCGCCCGCGCGATCCCTTTCCCTTTCCCTTTCCCTTTCCCTTTCTCTTGCGACTCTACTGCGACGTACGGAGAGCCATGTCGGTTGCGCTGGGCCCTGTGACGGAACTCGTCGGGCGGGAAAGGGAATCCGCCGCGCTGGTGGAGCGGCTGCGCGATCCGTCGGTCCGGCTGCTGACCGTGACCGGTCGGGCCGGGGTGGGCAAGAGCCGGCTGGCCGCGGAGGCCGTACGGGCGATCACCGGGGAGACGGGCGCGGAGCTCGGCGCGGAGTCGGGCGGCGGGTCGGGCACGGAGTCGGGCGGCGGGTCCGGCGCGGGGTTCGGGCGGGTCGCGGTGGTCGACGCGGCGCAGTGGTACGCCGGCGGGCGCGGGCCGCTGCTCGCGGCGGCCGGGCCCGGGGGGCCGGGCCGGGTGCTGCTGCTGCTCGACGGCTGCGACCACCAGGTGCGCCCGGCGGCCGCCGAGGCGGTGGCGGCGCTCGCCGCCGACCCCCGCGTGGTGGTGCTGGCCACGGCCGTGGAACCGCTCGGCGTGTACGGGGAGCGGCTGCTGCCGCTGGCGCCGCTGCCCGTCCCGGGGTACGCGGGCGGCGGCGGGGACCCGCACGAGGTGCTGGAGGCGGCGTCGGTCGCGCTGTTCGTGCGCCGGGCCCGGGACGCCGACCCGGCCTTCGCGCTGACCTTGGAGAACGCGCCGGCCGTCGCCGAGATCTGTACGCGGCTCGACGGGCTGCCGCTGGCCGTCGAACTGGCCGCGGGCAGGCTGCGGTTGCTGTCGCCCCAGTCCCTGGCCGCCCGGCTGCGCGGCCGGACGACCGTCCTGGCGGGCGGGCCGGCGCACGCTCCCGAGCGGCACCGCTCCCTCTCCGCCCTCGCCGAGTGGAGCTGCCGCGGCCTGGACGGCCCGGCCCGTGCCCTGCTGGACCGCCTCTCGGTCTACGAGCCCGGTTTCGGCCTGTCGGCGGCGGGGGCCTCGGCGGAGGCGGAGGCGGACGTCGAGACGCTGCTGGACCGCGGTCTGCTGGCCGTGGTGGACGAGGAGCGGGGGGAGCCGCGGCTGGCCGTGACCGAGCCCGCACGGTCGCACTGCCGCGCCGAGTTGGCGGACTCGGGGCGCGACGGCGCGGCGCTGGACGCGCACGCGGAACGCTACCGGCTGCTGGTGGCCACCGCGCTTCCGGGCCTCAACGGCACCGAACAGGAGCGGCTGCTGCGGGAGTTGGCCGCCGAGGCCGCGAACGTGACGGCAGCTCTGCGGCGGCTGCGCGAGCGGGGCCGCGAGGAGGCGGTCGGCGCCCTGGTGCTCGGCTGCCGGCTGCCCTGGCTGACGCAGGGGCGGCTGCGGGAGGGGCTGGAGTGGTGCGACAGCGCGGCCGAGCCGGCCGGGGCCCCGCCGCCGGAGTCGGTACGGGCCCGGCTCGCCGACATGTCCGGGCTGTTCGCGCTCGCCCTGGGCGATCCGCAGGAGGCCGTGCGCCGCCACCGGCGGGCCCTCGCGCTGGGCAAGACGGTGGGCGACCGGCGGCAGAACGCGGTGGCCTCCGTGCACCTCGGGACGGCCCTGCTGAAGGCCGGTGACGCGCCGGGGGCGCGGGCCGTGCTGGTGGCCGCGCTGAGCGCGCTGGCGTCCATGGGGGTCACCGGGGGCGCGGCCGCGGCGTCGGCCGCGCTCGCGGCGGTCATGCGGGCCGAGGGCGACCGGCGCAAGGCGCTGGAGCTGCTGGACCGGGCCGAGGAGGCGTTCCGGCGGATCCGGGACGGTCGGGGCTTGGCGGGCACGCTGCGCACCTCGGCCGCGCTGGCCCTGGAGGGCGAGGACCCGGACCGGGCCGACGGGGCGCTGCGGGAGGCGCTGCGACTGTACGGGGCCATCGACGAGCGGAGCGAACTACCGGGGCTGCTGGAGGAGTTCGCCCTGGTGCTGCTGCGCACGGCGCCCGCCCAGCGGCCGCGTACGGTACGCCTGCTGGCGGCGGCCGACACCTTGCGGGCCGCGACGGGCGCCGAGGTGCCGGACGCGTGGCGCTCCGAGGCGGAGCGGGCCCGTACGGAGCTGAGCGCCCGGCTGGACTGGTCGGACTTCGCCACCGCCTGGGCCGAGGGCGTGCGGATGACCGCGCGCGAGGCGGTGGCGGAGGCGCTGTCCTCGCCCGTCGCCTCGCGCCGCCCGGCGGCGGGGGCGGTCGCCGAGGCGCAGTCCCTGACGCCGCGGCAGGTCCAGGTGGCCCTGCTGGTTTCGGAGGGACTGACGAATCGTCATATCGCGGCGCGGTTGGACATTTCCGAGTGGACGGTGGTCAACCACGTCCGCCAGGTGATGCGCCGCCTGGGGTGCACCTCGCGGGTGCAGGTCGCCGGGGCGGTGGGCCGATGGGCCTGACGGGTCCCCCCTGCCTGGCCGGGCTCACCCCGCCCGCCGCGGTCACGGACCGGTTCCGGGCCGCCGGATGGTGGCGTCCGCAGACCTTCCTCGACGATCTGTACCGTACGGCCGCCGCCGCGCCCGAGCGCCCGGCGATCATCGCGGAGCGGGCGCACCGGCCCGCCGGCCGGCGCCGGATCGTCGTGAGCTACGCCCAGCTCGCCCTGTACGTCGACCGGTTCGCGGCCGCCCTGGCCTCGCTCGGGGTGGCGCCCGGGGATCCGGTCGCGTACCAGCTGCCGAGCTGGTGGGAGACCGCGGCGCTGACCCTGGCCTGTCTGCGGGCCGGGGCGGTGGCCGTGCCGGTGCTGCCGACCGTACGGGCCCACGGGCTGCACCGGATCCTGGAGAGCACCCGGGCCCGGGTCTGCCTGGTGCCCGACGTCTGGGAGGGCTACGCGCACGGCGAGGCCCTCGCGGATCTCGCCCCCGGCCTGCCGTGGCTGCGCCACCGGGTCGTCGTGGGGGGCGCGGCGGACGCGGCGGACCCGTCGGGCTCGGCGGCCACCGGGGCGATCGATTTCGCGGCGTACTTCCGGCGCACCGCGCACGAACGCGCCGCGCACGAACGCGCCGGGGGGTGGACTCCGGCCGGCCGTGCGGGCCGGCCGTACGCCGGGCGGGCCGACCGGCCGGCGCTGCTGATCAGCGTGATGGGCCTGCGGGACTCCTACACCTCGGTGCTGCACTCCCCCAACACCCTGTACGCCAACGTCTCCGCCCAGCGCGGCGGCGACGGACCGGGGCGGCGGCCCGGCGAGGTCTTCCTCAGCACGCTGCCGCTCACCTCGCTCGCCTCCTTGATCTACACGGTGTGCTGGCCGATGGCGGTCGGCGGGACCGGGGTCTTCCAGGACGTGTGGGATCCGGGCCGGTGCCTCGATCTGATGGCCGCGGCCCGGGTGGACCAGGTGTACGGGGAGCCCGCCTCCTTCTCGGAGCTGCTCACCGTCCAGCAGCGCCGCCCCCGGGAGCTGGACCGGCTGCGGCTGGTGCTCTCCGGCGGGCGCACCAGCACCCCGCAGCCGCTCGCCGCCGAACTGCGGACGACGTTCGGCGTCCCGGTGCTGTCGGTGTGGGGGGCGCCGGAGCTGGGCATGGGCGCCCTGTCCGGGGACTCCCCGGACCACGGTGACGGGTTCCGCCCGCTGCCCGGGCTGGAGGTGTCCACCGCGGACGGCAGCCCGTCGCTCGTGGTGCGCGGACCGTCGGTGTGCCTGGCCACCTGGGAACACGGGGCGCCGGCGCCGGTGCCCACCTGGGAGCGGTCGGACGGCTGGCTCGACACGGGCGACACGGCGCAGGCCGGACCGCACGGCGGGATCCGGGTGCTGGCGCGGGCGGGGACGCGCACCGGCGCCCTCTTCATGGTGCCGGTGGCCGAGGTGGAGGAGCGGCTGCTGAGCCATCCCCGGGTCCGCGAGGCCGCGGTCGTCGCCTACACCGATCCCGAGCACGGGGAGCTGCCCTGCGCCGTCGTGGTCCCGACCGCCCAGGACCGGCCGCCGGGCCCGGCCGAACTGCGGGAGCACCTCACCGCGGCGGGGGTCGCGGAGGCCTTCCTGCCGACGCGGCTGGAGATCGTCGGCGCCCTGCCGCGCGACGACAGGGGCCGGATCCGCCGCGGCGCGCTGCGGAGCTGGCTGACGCGGCTGCGGCCGGGCGGGCCGCGGCCCGCCCCCGACTGAGCCGCGGTTCCGGGCCGGGCGAGTCCGGGCGAGGCCGGGCGAAGTCCGGGCGAAGTCCGGGCGAAGCGTTCCGGCAGCCCCTATTCACAGCCGGCCACCCGGCGGGCGAAGGCGGCGAGTTCGGCGCGCCACGGCGGGGCGATGCGGGCCGCGGTCACGGCCGCGTCGGCTCGGGCCAGGAGTCCGGCGATGGTCTCCTCGGCGCCGTCGCGCGCCCGCGCGTCGAAGAACACGTCGCGCAGGAACTGGGCGTCGCCGTCGAAGCCCGGGCCGCCGCGCAGGAATCCGCGGATCCGCCAGGCCGCGTGCAGGGCCCGCGCGTACTCCTCGTACGTCTCGCGCAGGTCCTCCCGGCCGGCCAGCGCGGCCCCGATGAGCAGCGCGTGGCGCAGCCCGTACCAGCCGGCGCCGCAGCCGGTGCCGCAGCCCTCGAGGCACTGTCCGGGCCAGGCGTCGTCGAGGTACTCGGTCGCGGCGGCGGCCTCGGCGTGCGCGCCGATGGCCCGTTCGGTGCGCAGGTCGTCCCACAGCTCCCAGGCCCCGTCCGGGAGCCGCACCGCGAGCCGGTCCCCGTAGGCGAGCGCGAGATCGCCGGCGAGCACGGCGGTGCCCTCCCCGAAGCGGCGGGACTCGCCCCGCCAGCCGTTGCGTTCGTGCTCGGCGGCGTGGCTGATGTGCAGGGTCGGGATGCCGCGGCGCAGCGGCGCGTTGTCCCGTACGTCCTCGCGGATCATCAGGCAGGTGTCGAGGAGTTCGAGCGCGGCGGCCGCGGCGACGGCGTGCTCGCCGTCCGGGTCGCCGTCCGGGTCGCCGCCCGCGGCGAGGTATCCGGTGAGGCAGATGACCGGGTGGGCGCGCTCGGCGCCGGCCTGGACGAGTTCGGCGACGCCGGCGACCAGGACGGCGCTGCGCGGATCGGACGTACGCCGGCTGCGGTGCTCCTCGGCCAGCAGCCGGGCGAGGCGCTCCTCGACCCGGTCGAGCATGGCGTCGCGGACCTGTCCGGGCGTGGCCGTCCGCCACGGCTGGTCGTGCGTCGGTGTGGTCATGGTGCCCTCCCTGGTGGGCTGCGGATCATGACCAGACCCTTCCCGAGGTGTCGCGCGGGGGACCGTCGGGAAAACGGCCGGGGAGGGAATCCGGGCGCGGCGGGGGCGGGGGGGCGCCAGTTGTCTGCCAGGGGCGGATCGGGGCGGCGGCACCTTGCCATGGCCTTGCCATGGCAAGGCCGTGCCGCCTGCCCGGCGCGGCCGGGGCCCTGCCCGCGCCGCGGCGCCGCCTCATGCGAACTCGGCGACCCCCAGGTGGAAGTCGACCGGAAGTGCCTGCCGGCCGGGGATCTCCAGCTTGCGGTAGACGCGGGTCAGGTGCTGTTCGACCGTGCTCACGGTGATGTAGAGCTTCTGGGCGATCTCGCGGTTGGTGTGCCCGTGCACCGCGAGCAGGGCCACGCGCTTCTCCGACTCGCTCAGGCTGGCGACGAGATCGGCGTGCGGGGTCTCGGCGGGCTCCGCGGCGTCGGGGGTGTCCCCGGTGTGGCCGGGGAGGATCTTCACGCACAGGGCCTCGGCTCCGCATTCCCTGGCCACGTGCCAGGCCCGGCGGTTGACCATGGCGGCGCGGGCCGGTTCGCCGATCTCGCGCAGCACCTGCCCGAAGTCGCCCATGGCGCGGGCGAGTTCGTACTGGTCGCCGGAGCGGTGCAGATCGTCGACGGCCTTGGCGAGCATGGCCTGCCGCTCCTTGGGCTCGCGCAGCGACGCGCGCAGGCGCAGCGTCATGCCGCGCACCCAGGGGTCGGCGGCGTCGCGGGTGGTGAGCTGGTCCGCGAGGAACCGTTCGGCCTGGTGGGCCTCGCCGAGCTTGAGCAGGGCCTCTGCCGCGTCGGTGCGCCAGGGCAGGAGCCGCGGCCGGTCCAGGCCCCAGCGCCGCATGTGCCGGCCGATGTCAAGGAAGTCGCCCAGGGCCGCGTGGAAGCGGCTCGTCGCCAGTGCGTAGTGGCCGCGGGCCCGGAGGTATCCGAGACCGTGGACGCTGCCGGCCAGTGCGGCGGGGACGGGCCGGCTCAGGACGGCCGCCGCCTCCTCGGGCCGCCCCATGGCCGTGCGGGCCCGCACGAGCGTGCCGGCGATCCCGCTGATCAGGACGCTTCCGCCGTGCGCGGGGACGGCCCGCAGGACCTCGTCCGCCGTCCCGGCGGCTCCCGTGAGGTCGCCCAGGCGCATCCGCGCCTCGGCGAGCAGTCCGCCGAACACGGCCTGCCAACCGGTGGCCCCCCGCCCCGCGGCCTGCCGGAGGAAGGACTCGCACCAGGGCAGGGCCCTGGCGGCGCCGTCCAGGTAGAGCAGGGTGCGCAGGGCCTGGACCACCGGCTCCACGGTGCCTTCGGCCAGGGTCGCGCCGCGCAGGAACAGTTCGGCGGCCTGCGCGGCCGCGCCCTCCTCGGCCTCCACGGGGAGCGCCCAGAGCGCGGCCGGGTGCACGGGGGTCCTGGCCGTGCGGCCGGCCGGGTGCGGTCCGGGGTCGGCCGGAGTGCCGCGGCGGCTGGAGGCGGCCCACTGCGGGAAGGCGGAGAGGCCGTCGAGCGGATCGTCCCCGGGGACGTCCCCGGGCCGGCGCTCCGCGCCCGGGTGCCGTCCGCCGCAGGCCGCCAGGCGTTCCAGTACGTCGGCGGACTCGTCGATGCGGCCCTGGGAGGCCAGTGCCCGGGCCAGGGGGCCCATGGTGTGCGGGCCGAGGGTGCCCGCGGCCAGGGCGGCCAGCGGTTCGAGGAGGTGGCGTTCGGCGGTCGCCGGGTCGGTGCGTCCGGCGACGGCGCAGAGCCTGATGGCGAGGTCGGCGCGGGGTGCGTCGTCCGGGCAGGCGTCCCGGGCGAGTTGCAGGACGGCCGCGGCCTCGGCGAGGGCTCCGTCGGCGACGTACTGGTCCGCAGCGGAGCGCAGGACGGGCAGCGCCCATTCCTCGCCGGTGTGGCGTGCGGCGAGGAGCTGGGCGGCGACCGCCGTGTCGGGGGCGCCCGAAGCACGGGCCAGCAGGGCGGCTTCCCGGTGCAGGACGGTCCGGGCCGCCGGGTCCATGCGGTCGAGTACGGCGGCCCGCGCGGCCGGATGCCGGAACCCGTGCCCCCCTTCGGGGGCGAGCAGGCCGGCGGCGCCGAGGGCGGCCAGGGCCCGGACGGCGGCGGCTTCGGGGGCGCCGGTGAGGCGCGCGAGGTGCGCGGCGCTCGCCAGGCCGTCGAGTACGGCGACGGCCTCGGCCAGTTGGGGGGTGGCCGCCCCGCAGCGGTGCAGGCAGGCGAGCACCGCCTGGGTGTAGGCCTCGCCGGGGCGGTGCAGCGGGTCCTGCAGCAGGGACCGCAGGAGCAGCGGGTTTCCGCCGCTGGCCCGGTACAGCTGCCCGGTCTCCGCCTCGGTGTGGTCCGGCAGCATGGCGCGGACCGCCTCGGGGGCGAAGCGTTCGAGGCGCAGCCGCACGAACTGGGGCAGGCGCAGGAGTTCGGTGCGCAGCAGCGGGTCCTCGGCGCGTTCGTGCACGGACTCGGTGAGTGCCAGCAGGATCCTGGCCTGCCGGCTGCCGCGTGCGAGGTGCAGCAGGTAGCGGCTGGACAGCTCGTCGACGTGGTGCAGGTCGTCGACGCAGACCACCACCGGTGCGGCGGTGCTCAGTTCGCGGACGGCGGCGGCGAACACCTGCATGGCCCCGACCCGCCCGGCCTCGGCGGGCGGGGGCGGGAGCGGGAGGCTGCCGGGCGGGGCGTCGGCCGCCAACTGGCGCAGGATGCCCAGCGGATGGGCCCGCTCGGCCGCGGTGCCCATGGCCCGCAGGACGGTGGCCCCGCGGTCCTCGGCACGCGTGGCCACGGTTTCGAGGAATTCGCTCTTTCCGCACCCGACGGCACCTTCGATTAATAGCAGTCCGGCATTTCCTTCTGCGCAGCCGTCGAGCAGGGCATGTGACAGAGACAATTCCTCGGCACGCCGGAACAACACCATAGGATCCCCCTGTGTCCCCTTTTTCCGTGCATCCCGAATGGGAATGCGAAACGGAAAGAGAGATGGTCGAGCACCACTTGAGCCGGAATACAAGATCAGTATAGGCTCGAAATGCCCGCCCCACGGTGTCCGGAAGTTGCCAGGCATCAATCCCCGCGGCGGGCGCCGGGAAAGATCAGCCGCGGGAGGTCCCGCCGGTGGCCGCGGGTGCGCCACTCGCGCGGGTAGCCCACGGACACCTCCTCGAAGCGGACGCCGTCGTACCAGGTGGTGCGCGGAATGTGCAGGTGGCCGTAGACCACGGCCGCGGCACGGAACCGGGTGTGCCAGTCGGCGGTGAGCCCGGTTCCGCACCACTGGGCGAACTCGGGGTGCCGCAGGATCCGGGTGGGCGCCTCCACCAGGGGGAAGTGGTTGACGAGCACCGTGCGCAGGTCGGGGTCGCAGGCGGCCAGGCGCTGTTCGGTGGCGGCGACCCGGGCCCGGCACCAGGCCTCGCGGGACGGATGGGGGTCGGGGTGCAGCATGAATTCGTCGGTGCACACGACGCCCGCCGCGTAGGCCCGCTCCAGCGCCTCCTCGCGGCTGGCCGTACGGGGCGTGCGGAAGCTGTAGTCGTACAGCAGGAAGAGGGGGGCCACGACGAGCGGGCCGGCCGGTCCCGACCAGACCGGATAGGGGTCTTCCGGAGTGTGCACCCCGAAGGAGCGGCAGATCTCGACGAGGTGGCGGTAACGCGCTTCTCCGCGCAAAGGGACGGGTTCGTCGCGCAGGGTCCAGAGGTCGTGGTTCCCGGGCGCCCAGACCACGGTGGCGTAGCGCCGGGTGAGCAGGCCGAGCACCCACCGGAGGTCGTCCGGTGACTCGCCCACGTCACCGGCCACGAGGAGCCAGTCGTCGGGGCTGTCCGGGTACAGCTCCTCGACGATCCGGCGGTTCTCCGGGAATGCGACATGGAGGTCACTGATGCCCATGAGGTTTCCGTGCGGCATTCGGCGAGGATGATCGGAAGATCTTGCGGTGAACACCCCTGTTCGTCCCCTCAGTCGCCGCCGGAGGCGGGGCGCGGTGGAGGCGGCCATGCCCGGCGCGGGCCCGGCATGGCAGGCGGATGGCAAGGCGGTCGGGAGCACTGCCAGCCTCCCGGCAGCCGGCCGGTCCCCGGGGCGGCGGATGGCAGCGCCCTGGGAGGAAACCCGGCCTCCGGGGGCCGGTGGGGGCGGACGGGCGCCTCGTTCCTGGCCGGGGCGGGGCGGCGGCGGCAGCGT
This sequence comes from Streptomyces sp. NPDC046303, assembly GCF_055588085.1. Classification (NCBI taxonomy): domain Bacteria; kingdom Bacillati; phylum Actinomycetota; class Actinomycetes; order Kitasatosporales; family Streptomycetaceae; genus Streptomyces; species Streptomyces sp. NPDC046303. The sequence continues at coordinate 113,807 of NZ_JBVJFA010000007.1, read as the reverse complement.
GGGAACCGTCAGACCGACGCTTCGACCCGAGGGAATGCCGTGCTCACGAAGCTCCTGCCATCGGATGTCGCCACCGCCGAGTCCACCGCCGATCCGGAGGACGTCTTCCTGTTCCCCGAGGAGGAGTTCCTCATCCGCAATGCCGTGCCCAAGCGGCGCCGGGAGTTCGGGACCGTACGGTGGTGCGCCCGCCGTGCGATGGGAGCGCTGGGGGTGCCGCCGACTCCCGTGGTGCCGGGCCGGCGCGGTGTCCCGCAGTGGGGGCCCTCGGTCGTGGGCTCCATGACGCACTGCGCGAGCTACCGGGGGGTGGCGCTCGCCCGCTCCTCGCAGTTCGCGGCGCTGGGCATCGACGCGGAGCCGAACACCCCGCTGCCGGAGGGGGTGCTGGAGTCGATCACTCTGCCCCAGGAGCTGCGGCGGACCCGGGAGCTGGCGCGGGCGGTGCCGGAGATCGCGTGGGACCGGCTGCTCTTCAGCATGAAGGAGGCGGTCTACAAGACGTGGTTCCCGCTCACCGGGCAGGAACTCGACTTCACGGACGCGCTGGTGACCGTCGACGCCGAGCAGGAGACGTTCCGCGCCCGGCTGCTGCCGGAGCCCGCACGGCTCTCGCCCGCCGGGCCCACCACGTTCAGCGGCCGCTGGTCGGCGGGCGGCGGGGTGCTGCTGAGCGCCATAGCGGTGCCTGCGGCGCGGCCGGCGCCGCCGGGGGCCCGGACAGCGCGAAGCGCTCCCCCCATGTGCCGTGCGGGGAGCGCTTGCTGAACGGGGTCACCCGCGGGACGCCCTCTCCCGCCTCATCCCCACTGGTCGTCCTCGGGAGAGACGAGTGAAACCTGCACGGACACGTGCACGCCGTCGGTCACCTGCAGGCCACCGGACACCTGCAGTCCGCCGGACGCGGCGGACCGGCCGGAGGCGCCCGGCAGAGCGGCCGACATGAACTGAACCCCCATAACGGCCATGACCATACCCGTCAGTACAGTCAAGTAAATCGAAGAGAATTTACCGGAAATTGCCCTCACGACGCCCCCAGTCGAAGATCGAGATTTCCTCCGCCTGCACCTTCGCCCGATTTTTCCGGCTTTGGTGTCTCGGTGATGCGAATAGAGTGCTGGATATCGATCATTCGCGCCAAGAGCCGCACGCTGGCGTAAAGTTACGTGGCAGCAATTACATCGATCAGTGGGGGCTGGTATGTTCCAAGGGGAGGGCACGGATTCAGGGTTCGCGGAGCTCGACGACATCAGCGCCGCGGCATACGGTCTCGCCGTGGAGTGCGGGCGCTTCGTCCACGAGAAGATCGCCGAGCAGCTGTCCCTGACACCCGAGGAGATCGTGCGGGTGGAGAAGGTGCTGCGCGGGGTCCGCCTCCTGCAGTCCATGCCGGGCCATCCGTCCGAACTGACCCCCGTCACACCCGACGTGGCCGCCGCCTCCCTGGTCGCACCCGCGGAGCGGCACATCCGGGAACTGCAGCAGGCGGTCACCGACGTCCGGGCGAAGCTGCTCTCCCTCACCCCCCTGTACTTCGAGGGGCGCCGGCTGCGCAACCGGCTGGAGGCCTTCGACATCATCACCGATGTCACCCGGATCCAGGCGATGCTCAACCACCTCACCCAGAACTGCAAGAGCGAGATGCTCACCGTCCAGCCCGGTGGCGCCCGCCCGCCCGAACTCCTGGCGCAGGCACGGGAGTCGGCACTGTCCACGCTGGAGCGCGGGGTCCGGATCCGGACCATCTACCAGCACACCGCACGCAACGACCTGCCCACCCGCTCGTACGTCCGCGAGGTCAGCCTCCAGGGCGCCGAGATCCGGACCGCCGACGAGGTCATCGACCGGCTGATCATCTACGACCGCGAGGTGGCCTTCCTGCCGGAGAGATCCACCCACGAGACCTCGCCCGGAGCGGCGATCGTCCGCGAGCCCACGCTCGTGGCGTTCCTGTGCTCGGTCTTCGAATACCTGTGGGACGGCGCGTCCCCGTACGTCGTGGAATCACAGCGCACCCCCGCCTCCTCCGACGAGCTCAAGTGGTCGATCATCCGGCTGATGACCAAGGGCTACAAGGACGAGATGGTCGCCCGCCGGCTCGGCATGTCGGTGCGCACCTGCCGCCGCCACATCGCCGAGATCACCGAGGAGCTGGAGGCCACCAGCCGCTTCCAGGCGGGCTACAACGCCGCACGCCAGGAATTACTCTCCGGCGGCGCGGCCGCGGCGCCTCCCCCCTGAACCGGGAGGCGCCGGTCACCGGCCGGGACCCCCGCCCAGCGCCTCGGTGATCGTGTCCACGCAGTCCTGATCGAGCATGGTCGTCACATGGGCGTCCTGGAGCCGGCCGAAGCCCGCGTCGTAGACCGCGGCGCTCACGACGTACCCGTCCGCCAGCGGGAACGTCCGGAAGATCCACTCGTCTCCGGTGCCGGCCGTGCCGTCCGGGCGCTGGACCCGCACCGGCCGGCCGTCCGGACCGAAGCCGAACTCGGTGAAGCGGAACTGCATGCCCTGGCCGATCGCCTTGCTGTAGGCCTCCTTGAGGGTCCACAGCCGGACGAGGGCGCCGTTGCGCTCCTCCTCCGGCATCCCGGACAGCAGGACCAGCTCGTAGGGCGTACAGATGTGCCGGCCCAGGCCGCTGCCGTACATCTCGCGGTCGGCGCGCTCCGCGTCCACCCCGATGAGCCCGCAGGTGGTCAGCCCGACGAGCAGCAGGTCCTCGGTGTGGCTCAGGCTGATGTCGATCTGGTCGCAGCCGCGCAGGTACGGGCGGCCGGTGGGGCCGTAGGCCAGTTCCAGGTCCGCCGGTTCGCTGGCGAGCACGGCGCCCGCCGCGTACTTCAGCAGCATCCGGGAGGCGATGTAGCGGCCGCGCACGTCGGCGTGCGTCAGGTCGAGGAAGCGCGTCCAGTCGCGGCCGAGCAGCTCGCGCAGCCCCTCGCCGGCCGGCAGGACGGGCTCCAGGTCCTTGAGCCAGGCGTAGACCAGTGCCGTCCCGTGGGTGGCGAGGTCCTCCCTGACCCTGTCCCACGAGTCGCCCCCCGGAACCACGGCGACGGGCTCGCCGAGGGGCGGGCCGAGCGTGGGGCTGCCCGGGGCGGTCATCCGTACTCCTTCACGAGCGTGTGGACGTCCCGGAAGCTGCGCGCCTCCAGCAGGCGGTGCACCGGCACCCGGTGGCCGGACTCCTCCAGGAGGGCCACCAGGCGCAGCAGGTTGAGCGAGTCCCATCCGGGGAGGTCCACCAGCGCGGTGTCCGCGCCCGCGGGGACGTCGAGGTCCAGGCCCAGGTCGTCGCGGACCGTCCGCAGGAACGTGTCGAGGCTATCGGGGCTCATCGGCCGGCCTTCCCCCCAGGGATTCGGTGACGCGCACATGAGCGGGTACGTCCGGCACCCGTGCCAGGTCGTGGTGGAACTCGAGAACCCCGCCGGGCGCGCCGGGCCGGAGCGGGGTGAACCCGCAGGACGGGTAGAGGTCACGGACCCGGTGGTTGCGCGCGGTGGGCGCGTACCGTGCCGTCACCGCGGACAGCCCGAGCGCGCGGGCGCGGGCCAGCAGCACGGCCAGGCAGGCCTGTTCGATGCCGCGGGCGAGAACCCGGCAGCTGAGCCACATGTTGTCCAGGTGCAGCGTCCCGTCGGCGAAGGTGCCCAGCACCGCTCCGACCAGGCCGTTGTCGCCGAAACGGTCCGAGGTGCGGGCGGCCAGCAGCAGGTGCCGGTCCGGGTCGGCGGCCAGGGCGGCCAGCTCGGACTCCTGGTGCCCGCCGCCGATGAGGTTGAACTGATTGGTCCGCAGCGTCAGTTGGGACATCCGGGCGAACTCGTGCGGGCGGGGCGGGCCGATGTCGACGCGCACGGCGAGGTCGCGCAGGAACTCCTCGTGCGAGCCCGCCCGCTGGTGCAGGGCCCGGCGTTCGCGCTGCCGGTGGTACTCGCCGGTCCTGGCCCGGTCCTCGTCGGTCAGCCGCAGGGTGTCGAACCAGCCGTCCGCCAGCAGCCGGGTCACGTGCAGCGCGGGCTCCGCGTCCAGCGGTACGACGGCCACCCCGGGAAGGCCCGCACGCACCCGGGCGCGTTCGGCCGGCGAATCGTCGGCGAAGACGAGGGCGTCGGCGGCGAGGTCCAGCCGGTCGGCGATGTCGGCGAGGTTGGCGTCCTTGGGGCGCCAGTTGGCGTTGATCCGCACGAAGTCCTCCTCGCGCAGCACGAGATCGGGGTGGCCGCGCAGCGCCTCCAGGACGAGGTCCTCGTCGTTCTTGCTGCTCACGGCGAGGAGCACGCCCTGGGAGCCGAGCTGCTTGACGCACTTCTGGAAGGCTCCGAAGGCCTCTCCGCGCAGCGTGCCGGCCGCCGCGATCCCGTCGGGTCCCCGCTCGCCGAGCACTCCGTCCCACAGGGTGTGGTCGAGGTCGAGCACCAGGCACTTGCGGGTCATGCCGCGCACCGCGCGGGCCAGGTGGCCGACCTCCCGGGCGTACGCCGCCAGGAGTTCGGCACCGAGCTGCACCTTGGCGTAGCGGGCCAGGCGCGGGTCGGTGACCGGCCCGCCCTCGCCGATCAGCGGTTCCAGGTCGATCACCACGAGGCGGGGGGCGGACTCGGTGAGCCGCAGCAGGCGGGCGTTGAACTCCCGCCACACGGCGCCGAGGAGGGCCCGGGAGCGGTGGTCGAGGAGCCGGTGGCTGTAGGTGCGCGGCAGCGGGACGGTGTTGAGCACCAGGGTTCCGGTGCCGGCCGCGGCGGCCAGCGCCGAGCACCGGCCCAGCACCTCCTCCCCCGCCGCCGCCACCTCCGCGGGTCCCCACACCGCCGGGACCCGGGCGAACAGGCTCTCCGCGTCGAGCAGGCACAGCGTCAGGTCGGGTGCGGCAGCCAGCAGTTCACTGTCCTGTTCGGTCAGGTCGCGCAGGTAGGTGCCGTGCTCGCCGAGTACGGCCCGCAACACCATGCCGTGGCGGGCCAGTTCCCCCCTGAGCGGGTCGACGACGTGACCCGCCGTGGACTCGCCGGTCACCGCCACCGTCACCACGGGGGTCCGAGGGTGGTGGGCCAGCACGGCATCGGGGTCGAGCCCGGCGAGCAGCCGCCCGGCCGCCGCCGCCCCGCCTCCCGCGCCGCCCGCGCCGCCCGTGCCGCCCGCGCCGCCCGCGCCGCCCGCGCCCGCCGGCCAGTCCTCGTCCGCCGCGAGCAGCGCCGGCACCTCGTCGTACGCCTTCTCCAAAAGGCCCAGCGTGCGCAGTTCGCGCAGCCGGCCGAGCCGCGTCGGTCCGGTCGTCCCGGTCGGTCCCGTCGTCATCGACGCCTCACACCTTCTCCAGGGCGAACCCGGCTCTGATCCACCGGCTGGACTCCACGCACAGGGCGAGTGCGCGCTCTCCCGTACCGAACGTCGGGAACAGCTTGTCGAGTTGCAGGAACGGCAGGGCGTTGCCCGTGTTGCCGGTCTCGGAGACGCAGGAGACCTCCTGCGCGGAGGTGGCCGGCAGCCGCTCCAGGATGCGCCCGGTCATCCGCTCGGAGAGCTGGGGCGGCAGCAGGTAGCCGACGTCCTCCAGGTCCCAGCCGAGTCCGCCGAGCAGCTCCCAGAGGATCTCCACGGTGATCGACGGGACGTGCTCCTCGATCGCCTTGTAGTCCTCGGCCAGCATCCGCCGCTCGGAGAGCCGGTCGGTGGTCCCGTACCAGTCCAGCAGCTGCCCGGGCGGACGGCCCCGCCCGCTCCAGGCGTTCAGCACCGCCCGTACGGCCACCCGCTCGCCCTCGGGCTCGTCGGTGAGCACGGCGGCTCCGGCTCCGTCGCCGAACAGGACGTGGTTGACCAGCTCCTCGGTGGCCATCCGGACGGTGTCCCGGCCGGGCGACAGGAACCGGTGGGTGACGTCACCGCCGAGGACCAGCCCGGCCCGGCGGCCGCCGAGGATCAGGGTGCGGCCGAGGTCGAGGGCCTGGACGGCGCCCGAGCAGCCCGACTGGAGCTGGAAGACCGGGAGGTGGCCGAGGTCCAGCCGGTCGGCGACCTCGCTCGCGGTGGTGGGCAGGAGCAGGTCGGGGGTCGCGGTCGCGAGGACCAGGAATTCCATGTCGGCGGGGTCGAGCCCGGAGGCGTCCAGGGCCTGCGCGCCGGCCTCGGCGCACAGGTCGGCCAGGGAGCCGCGGACCTCACCGGTCTCCGGGTCCCAGCCGAAGTGCCGGGTCCTGGTGCCGACGAACAGGTCGATCCACTCCTCGCTCACCCCCAGCAGCCGGCCGAGCGCGGTGTTGTCCACCGGGTCCCCGGGCAGGGCGGTACCGGCGGCCGCCAGGTAGGCGGCGCGGCCGGTCATGCCGACCTCGCCGTGATCAGGTCGCCGAGGAACGCGGCGAGCGAGCCGACGGAGCGCAGCGCGGGCAGCATCTGCTGTACGGACACCTCGCCGGCGTGCGGCAGCCGGGCCTCGACCCGGTTCTTGAGCTGCATGATCATCACGGAGTCGAAGCCGAGGTCCTCGTGGAGGCGGGCCTCGCGCACCACGCGCTCCGGCGGGTACCCGCCGACCTCGGTGACCGCCTGGACCACCGCGAGCAGCACCTGGTCGCCGGCGCCGCCCGGCTCGCCGGCGGTCGCGGCCCCGGGGTCCGGCCGCTCCGGCAGCCGTTCCCCCGCGGGAGCCGTGTGCGGGGCCGTCTGGGGGGCCGCCGCCGGTGGCGGCGGCGTGCGCCGGTCCCAGTACCGCTGCGCGCAGGAGAAGACGTACGGGCTCATCGGCTCGACGACCCGGTGTCCGGGTGCGTACAGCTCCTGCCACTGCGGGTCGAGTCCGCAGCGGTGGAGGGCGGCGACGGTCTCGGCGAGGTCGCGGCCCGTCGCCCCGGGGCCCGGCGCGGGGTGCAGGAACTCGGCGCCCGGGGCCCGGCCGCCGCGGGCGGCGACTTGGAGCAGCTGGGTGCGTGGGCCGATCTCGACGAGATGCGTGGGGGCGATGTCCGAGACGAGCGCTCTGAGCGCGGTGTCCATGAGCACGGGCTCCTCCATCTGGTCCGCCCAGTAGTCGGCGTCCATGGGTTCGTGGTGCAGCAGCCGGCCGTACCGGGTCGAGGCCACCGGCACCGCGGTCGGCCTGCACCGCACCGCCTCGGTGCGCAGCTTCGCGGCGGCCGGGGCCATCAGGGGCGAGTGGAAGGCGTACGGGACGGACAGGTCCCTGATCCGTACGCCGCGCCGGGTGAGCTCCTCGCCGATCCTGTCCAGGGCGGCCCGGGGCCCGGAGAGCACGGTGTCCGCCGGGCCGTTCAGTGCGGCCGCGACGGTCTCCGGCTCCCGCGCGAGGACCTCGGCGAGCTCCACGGCACCGGCGGCGGCCGCGATCATGCCGCCGCCGGGGGGCAGTTCGCCCGTCAGCGCGCCGCGCCGGACCACCAGGCGGGCGGCTTCCTCCAGGTCGAGGGCGCCCGCGGTGACGGCCGCCGCGTACTCGCCCAGGCTGTGGCCGAGGACGGCGGCCGGGGTTATTCCGAGTGCCGCGAGGGTGCGGGCCAGGGCGTAGCCGACGGCGAACAGGGCGGGCTGCGCGAACTCGGGGCGGTGCACCCGCTCGTCGCCGCCCAGGATCAGCTCGCGCACCGAGGTGCCCAGGGGGGCGGCGAGGGCCTCGTCGGCCTCGGCGAGATGGCGGCGGTAGGCCGCCGACTCCTCGTGCAGCCCCGCCGTCATGCCCGGGAACCCGCTGCCCTGGCCGGTGAAGAGGAAGGCGACGACGGGTCTGCCCCAGGGGCGCCCGGTGCTTCCGGCCGGATCCCGGTCCGCCGCCCGGCGCAGTTCCAGGGCGAGCTCGTCGGTGTCGCGGACGGTGACCGCGAACCGGTGCGGCAGGCCGGTCTTGACGCGGTTGCTGCTCCAGCAGAGGGCGGCGGCGGCGCCGCGCGGCCGCCTGGCGACCGCCTCCGCCTGCGCGGCGAGGTTGCGGCGCAGCGCCTCGGGGGTGTCGCCGCTGACGGTGAACACGCCGACGGCGCCCCGGGCGGCGCCGCTACGGGCCCTGGCGGCGGCCGGCGCGGTGCGCCGGGCCTGCCGGGGCGCCGAGCCCAGGACGGCGTGGGCGTTGGTGCCGCCCATGCCGAAGCTGCTCACCCCGGCGAGGCTCTCCCCGCGCGGCAGCCGCATCGGGGACTTCAGCAGTCGCAGGCCCCGTTCGCCGAGCCGCAGCCTGGGGTTCTCGCGCTCGGCGAAGAGGCTGGCGGGGACGGTGCGGTGGTGCAGGGCGAGGGCCGTCTTGATGAGCCCGGCGATGCCCGCCGCGCCCTCGGTGTGGCCCAGGTTGCCCTTGACGGAGCCGAGGGCGCAGGGGGCGTCGCGTGCGATGCCGTGCACCGCGCCGAGCGCCGCGCATTCGATGGCGTCCCCGAGTACGGTGCCGGTCCCGTGCGCCTCCAGGAACGCGACGCGGTCGGGGGTGATGCCGGCGCGCCGGTAGGCGGAGTTCAACACCCGTTCCTGCGACCAGCGGTTGGGGGCGATGACCCCGTTGCTGCGGCCGTCCTGGTTGACGGCGCTGCCGCGCAGCACGGCGTAGATCCGCTGTCCGTCGGCGAGGGCGTCGTCGAGCCGGCGCAGGACCACCAGGCCCACGCCGTCGCTGCGCCCGATCCCGTCGGCGTCGGCGCTGAAGGGTTTGCAGCGGCCGTCCTGGGCGGCCAGGCCGAGTTGTCCGTAGACCATGCCCATGGACGGCGAGAGCACGATGTTGGCGCCGCCGGCCAGGGCCGTGTCGCACTCCCCGGCGAGCAGGGAGGTGGCGGCGAGGTGGACGGCGACGAGCGAGGAGGAGCAGGCCGTGTCGACGGCCAGGCTGGGGCCGGTGAGGTTGAAGTGGTAGGAGATCCGGTTGGCCGCCATTCCGGCGCTGCTGCCCGCGCCGAGCAGCGGGGTGACCTGGGCGAGGTCGCTCATGGTGAGGCGGCCCCACTCGCCGCCCATCATGCCGATGAACACCCCGGTCTCGGTGCCCGCGAGGGCTCCGGGGGCACGGCCGGAGTCCTCGAGGGCGCGCCAGGCGCAGGGCAGCAGCAGCCGCTGGTGCGGATCCATCGCGGCGGCCTCGCGCGGGGTGACGGAGAAGAAGTCACTGTCGAAGACATCGACGTCGTCGAGGAAGCCACCGCGGCCGCTGACGGCGGGGAAGTCGTGCGCCTCCCAGCGCTGGGCGGGGACCGGGCCGGTGCCGGTCCCGCCCCGCATCAGCAGGTCCCAGTACGCCTGCACGCCCGCCGCCCCGGGGAACGCGCAGTCGATGCCGACGATGGCGATGTCGCCCATCAGCGCCGGTCCGCCGGCGCGGTGGGTGCGGCGGGCGCGGCGGCGGGTGCGGCGGCGGCCAGCGCGGCCGACAGGTGGCGGACCAGGCTCGCCACGGTCGGGTGGTCCCACAGCAGCGTCGGCTCCACCTCGAGCCCGAACTCCTCCTCCAGGTCCCCGCACAGGCTCAGCGCCGCCACCGAGTCCATGCCGTACTCGGCGAGCGGCACGGTGGGGTCGATGGTCTCGGGGGCGCGGCGCAGGTAGACGGAGAGCCGGGCCGACAGCCAGGCGTGCGGCAGCACTGCGCCCTCGGCGCCGGCCCCGGTCGCGGGGGTCGCCGTGGTCGCGGTGTGCCGGCCGGTGGGAACGGTCATCGTGGGGCTCCTTCGGTGCGTACGGCCCAGGTCCCGGTCAGCCCGGGATGGGGGTGGAGTAGAGGTCGTAACTGATCTGGGTGCTGAAGCGGAGCTGGACCTCGTGCCGGATCCGGGTCTCGCACTCCGGCGGCAGATCGGCCACGCGCGTGCCGAGCCGGCGGGCGATGTGGTGCAGTGCGGCCGCCGCCCAGCACGGGTCGGCGAGGAACGGGTCGGGGCCGTAGCGGCCCTGGTCCCACAGGCCCAGCACGGCGGCCGCGGCCAGCAGCAGCGCGTACCGGTCCATGAGCGCGAACCGGGCGGGCCGCGCGGAGGCCGCCGAACCGGCCGCCTCCAGCCTGAGCACCCGGCTCCGTACGTCGCGGAACTCCTCGACGAGCTGCCCGGCGAGGGTGCGCAGGGCCCGCTCCACGGGACCGCTGCCGTCGATGGCCGAGCTGACGGCGAGCATCGTCGCGCTGAGCGAGTCCCGCCCGCACGCGAGGGCCAGCCGGTCGGTGCGCAGCGGCGGCAGGTCTCCGGCCGGCCGGAACAGCCCCGAGGGCGCCTCGTCCTCCAGGAACCAGGAACTCCGGGCCAGGTGCGGCATCTGCGGGATGACCGTGGCCTGGCAGGCCACCGTCCCGGCGTGGCCGAGGCTGAGCACCGGTACGTCCCGGACGTGCTTCTGGAAGATGCCCAGGGTGCCCTCGCGGGTGTAGAAGCCGGAGCCGAGGACGATGGACAGGTCGTACATGGTCTCGGTGAGGACGCGGGGCAGCAGGTACTTGAGCGCCGCCGAGTACACGCTGGTCTCGGCGGGCAGCAGGTGCAGGGCCCGCGTGGCGACGACGGCGAGGCTGTCGTAGAGCAGCAGGTTGACGAAGGCACTGGTCAGTGCGGCGCCGGTGCGGCTCCCGTCGACGCCGCGGGCCTGCGCCCCGCCGGAGTGCTCCCGGTCGAAGCGGACGGCGGTGCGCAGGCTGGTGTCGAGGGCGGCGACGGCCGAGGCGGAGATCACCGTGCGGCTGATCTGGAAGGAGCGCAGGGCGGTCTCGATGCCCGTGCCCTCGGGGCCCAGCAGCGCGGTGGCGGGCACCGGACAGTCGTCGAACTCCACTCCGGCGAACCGGCATCCGCGCAGGCCGACCGGGGTGCGGCGGGCCGTCACCGCCGCCCGTGCGTCGTTCAGCTGCTCCGGTTCGAGCAGGAGCACGGAGTGGCTGCGGCTGCCGGGCTGCGGGTCGGTGCGGCAGAACAGGACCAGCGCGCCGGCCCGCTCCAGGTTGTTGACCAGCGGCTTGCCGCCGCTGATCAGATAGCCGTGGCGGTCGCGCCGGGCGGTGACCTGGCTGCGGACGTAGTCGTTGCTGTGGGCGGTCTCGTGCTGGGCGATGGCCGCCTTGCCGCCCGCGCGCAGCAGCCCGGCCAGCCAGTGCCGCTGCCGGGCGCTCCCGGCGGTCCACACGTCGGAGGCGGCCATGAAGGTGGTCATGCCGTGGCCCATGGCCAGGCCGACGTCCCGGCGGAACACCGGGCGCATGATCCTGACCAGGGTGTCCATTCCGTCGAGCCGTCCGCCCAGGGACTGCGGAATGTACTCGTCGGTGATCCCGAACCCGTCGAGCAGCGCCTCGCCGGCGGCGAAGGGCACCGCCGCCCGGTCGGCCTCCAGCAGGGCGGTGTAGCCGACGGGGTTGGCCGGGTCCGAGGGGTCGCCGAGCAGCGACTCCAGGGCGGCGACCCGGGTGCGTACGGCGTCCTCGCGCCGGTGCGCCACCGTGCGCTCGCCGAGGAGGGCGGCTACCACCGTCTTCCTCCGTCGGCTCCTTCCGGCCGCAGCAGGTCCTCGCCGAACAGCACGTCCTCGGCGCGGGCCAGTGCCCACACGTCGGGGGTCAGCACCTCGTAGTCTCCGCGCAGCACGCCGTCGAGGAAGAGCTTGCGCATCAGGGTGCGCTGGACCTTCCCGCTGCTGGTGCGGCGTACGGTGCCGGGGCGCACCAGCAGGATGTTGCCGGCCGGGACCTCGAACTCCCTGCCGATCAGGGCCTGGATCTTCTGTGCGACGGTGCGCAGTTCCTCGCTGCCCGCTCCGCGCACCTCCTGGACGAGGACGAGGTGTTCCCGTCCGGCGTCCACGGAGAACGCGGCTCCCACGCCGAAGGTCAGGGCGGGGCTGACGGTCCGCGCGGCCCATTCGACGTCCTGCGGGTACACGTTGCGGCCGTTGATGATGACGACTTCCTTGAGCCGTCCGGTGACGAACAGCTCGCCGTCCTCGAGCATGCCCAGGTCGCCGGTGCGCAGGAAGCCGCTCTCCTCGTCGTTGAGGCTGGCGCGGAAGGTGCGCACGGTCTCGGTGGGCCGCTGCCAGTAGCCCCGGGCCACGCTGTAGCCGCGCAGCCAGATCTCGCCGACCGCGCCGGCGGGGAGTTCGTGGTGGGTCAGCGGGTCGACGATGCGCACTTCGATGTCGACGGGGGCGCCGCAGCCGATCAGGGTCCGGACGGGTTCGGTGCCGGCGGCGGAGGGGCCGGCGCTGATCACCCGGTCGCGTTCCAGGGCGGTCTTGTTGAAGTCCTTGCGGACGTGCGGGGTGCCGGGGACGCCGCCGGAGACGACCAGGGTGGCCTCGGCCAGTCCGTAGCAGGGGCGCAGGGCCTCGGGGCGGAATCCGGCCGGGGCGAACCGTGCGGCGAACTCGTCCAGGCTTTCGGGGCGTACCGGTTCGGCGCCGTTGAGGGCCAGCCGCCAGCGGGACAGGTCCAGGCCGGCCATCTGCTCGTCCTTGATCCGCCGCACGCACAGGTCGTAGCAGAAGTTGGGGCCGCCGCCGACGGTGACGCCGTACTCGTCGATGGCCTGGAGCCAGCGCAGCGGGCGCTTGACGAACGACAGCGGGGTGACCTGGACGCTGTGGCTGCCGAGCCAGACGGGGTGCAGCAGGTGGGCCACCAGTCCCATGTCGTGGAAGTACGGCAGCCAGCTGCCGAAGACGTCCTCGCGGGTGGTGTGCAGCACCTTCTGCAGGGCGGCCTGGTTGGCCAGCAGGTTGCGGTGGGAGACGGTCACGCCGCGCGGTTCGCAGACGGAGCCGGAGGTGTACTGGAGGAACACGAGGTCGTCGGGGCGTGCGGTGACCGGCCGCCAGGCGTCGGCGTCGCCGATGCCGGGGACGTCGGTGACCGCGCACTGCGCGTCCGGGCGGGAGTTGCGGGCCAGCCAGAGCGCGACCTCGGGGGCGGCGGCGGTCTCGGTGAGGACCACCTTGGCGCCGGTGTCCTTCAGGACGGCGCTCGTGCGGTTGAGGCGCTTGTCGCGGCCCGCTTCGCCGGGCATCGGTACGGGGACGGCGACCGCGCCGGCGTAGAGGCAGCCGGCGAAGGCCTTGAGGAACTCGACGGTCGAGGAGTAGATCAGCAGGACCGGCTGCCCGGTCGCACCGTAGTCCTGGAGGCCGGCCGCGATGCGTCTCGCCTCCCGGTCGAGCTCCCCGTACGTGAGGTGGTCGGCCCGCGCTCCGCCGGCCGTGTCGCGGAGGAAGACGTGCACGTCCTCGTCGGCGAGTTCGGCCGTCCGAACGCGGAGGAGTTCGGTGAAGGTGGCGAAGCGTGACTCTGACATCCGCGGCATCCCCTCGCGTCTGCGGGCCCGTGGACTGTCGGACCGCGTTTACCGGCGATGATCCGCGCGGACCCTTAAGTCAGGCTTGTGCGGACGCCAACTCAGGGGGCGGCAGGGGTGCTCGGCGCCGGGCGGTGCGGGCCACCCTCGGTGCATGGACACTCACACCGACAGCGCCGCCGCGACCGGGGCGCCGCCGACCGGGGCGGCGATCGTCTTCCCCGGAATGCAGCCGACGGCCTTCTCCGACGTGGCCCGGTTCATGCTGGTCAATCCGTACGCGCGGGAGCTGCACGCGATCGCCGACGACGTGCTGGGCTTCTCGCTGGCCGACCGCTACGAGCGGGCCGAGGGCGACTACTCGCCGTACGGGCAGATCTCCTTCGTGGTGAACTGCCTCGCGCTGGCCCGGTGGGCCACGGACCGGCTGGAGGCCGCGCCCGCCTACGTGGCGGGGCCGAGCTTCGGCGCCCGGGCCGCCGCCGTCTTCTCCGGCGTGCTCGACTTCCCCGACGCCGTACGGATGACCGCGCGGCTCGCCGACACGATGGAGGACTACTTCGCGCGGGAACACCCCGCCCTGGTCACCCAGTCCATCGCCCGGCTGCCGCAGGAGACGGTCGCGCTGCTGCGCCGGGAGCTGGAGGAACGGGGTGAGTGGAGCGACGTGTCCTGCGTCGTCGACCACGACTTCACCATGCTCACGGTGCACGAGTCGGTGCTGGACTGGCTCCAGCGGCGGATCCGCTCGCTGGGGGGCATGTCGATGTACACGATGAAGCCGCCCATGCACTCGTACCTCTTCGGGGGGCTGCGGGACCGGGTGGACGCCGAGGTCTTCGACGGGCTGACCTGGTCGGATCCGAGGCTGCCGCTGGTCGCCGACCAGGACGGCCGGATGGTGACCACCGGCGAAGGGGTCCGCGGGATGCTCCTGGACGGCTTCGTCCGTACGGTGCGCTGGCCGGAGGTGGTCCGGGCGCTGGAGCGGGCCGGGGTCGGCCGGCTGTACGTGTCCGGGCAGGACGGGCTGTTCACCCGGGTGGCGTGCACCACCCGCGCCTTCCGGGTGGTGCCGGTGACGCCGCGGTCGGCGATGCGGCCGGTGCGGCGGCGGCTGCCGGTGGCGGCCTGAGCCGGGGGCCGCTCCCGGTGGCCCCCCGGCGTGCGGGAGGGGCCGGTACCCGAAGGCTGGGTACCGGCCCCTCCCGCGTGTGCGGCTACTTGCCGTCCACGGTGAAGGCGTAGAAGGTGCCCTCGGTGAGGCTGCCGGTGGTGCCGCCGCCGTTGGCGAACCGGGCGTAGCCGTTGCCCCAGTACACGGTGCCGTCGACGACCGCGGGGCCCGCGTTGGAGGAGTACGGCGCGGTGAAGTCCCACAGGTAGGCGCCGGTCGCTCCGTCGAAGGCGTACATGCGGCCGCTGGTGGAGCCGCCGAAGACGACGCCGTTCGCGGTGGTCAGGGCGCCCCAGGCGAAGCCGTCGGTGCGGTCGGCGACCTGCCACAGGATGCGTCCGGTCTGCGGGTCGAGGGCCGCGAAGGAGCTGCGGGTCGTCGTCGTGCCGTCGGCCAGCTGGTAGGGCTGGCGGTTGAAGTTGGCCTCGGCGATGTAGATCCGCTTGTCGTCGTTGGCCGTACCCCACTGGATGCCGCCGATGTGGCCTCCGGGGCCGGCCGCCGCGCTCCAGACCACGGCTCCGGTGGCGGCGTCCATCAGCCAGTACTCGCCGCTCTTCTCGCCCGCGCCGATCACCTTGCGGGGGCAGCCGTCGGGCCCCTTGATGGTGAACAGGTGCGCGCCGTCGCCGAAGTCGTAGTCGTATCCCGGGTTCGGCGGGCAGTTGTTGGGCGGGAAGCCGGGGAGGCAGCCGGTGTTCCAGGCGTCGAAGCGCTTGGCGCCGGTGTTCCACTTGATCCGGCCGGTCTTCATGTCGAGGGCCAGGACGGTGTCGACGTAGTTGTCCGGGGCGTAGCACTCGGCGGGGGTGTGGCCGGCGTTCTGGCAGTCGCTGACGGACTGCGGGACGGTGTAGTTGTTGCCGGTGGTGAAGTACACCGTGTTGGTGGAGGGGTCCAGGGCCGGGGTGCCCCAGACGGCCACTCCGCTGTAGCCGTCGGGCCGGCCGCCGTTGTCGGGGGTCGTGTACTGGCGCCACAGCCGGTCGCCGTTGGCCGCGTCGAAGGCGTTCACGCTGCCGCGGAAGGTGCAGCAGGGGTAGGCCGGGTCGAGGGCGCCCTCGGACTCGCGGGAGGAGACCCCCTGGTAGATCACGCCGTTGTGCACGACGGGCGACTGGGTCAGTACCGCCTTGTACTGGGTGTCGACCTGGCGGCTCCACACCTTGTTGCCGGTGGCCGCGTCGACGGAGATCAGGACGGCCTTGTTCCAGTCCGCTATGTACACCTTGCCGCCGACGACGGCGGGGCTGGTGCGGGAGACCGAGTCCGGGTCGCCGGTGTACTCGGACACCTTGCGCGACCAGATGGGGCTGCCGGTCTTCGCGTTCACCTTGTGCAGCCAGCCGCCCCAGTCGGGGAAGTACACGGCGCCGTCGACCACGGCCGGGGTGGCGGACACGTCGCCGTGGGTGGCGTACGTCCACTTGGCCTTCAGGCGGCCGGCGTTGGCCCGGGTGATCGTCGTTTCCTGCGGGTTGGACCGGCTGTTGCGGAGGTCGTGTCCGCCGGTGGGCCAGGACGCCGCGGTGTTGGCGGCGCTGATGGTGGGGGCGGAGAACAGGGTGGCGAGCAGCGCGAGTACGGCGAGCAGCGCGAATCTGCGGACCGCTCCCTGGCGGGCCCGGGGTCTTGTGCGCATGGGTCTTCCTCTTCCGTGCTGTGATGGGTGTGTTCGGGGATCAGCGCGCGGTCACCGGTACACGGGTGCCGTGCAGTGCGGTGGCTCGCGCGGTGAGCTCCAGCCGGTCGGTCTTCTTGTTGGTGTTCAGCGGGAACGCGTCCAGCCGGTGGTAGTGGCGCGGGATGAGCTGGGCGGGCAGCAGGCCGGCCAGGTCGCGGTGGAACTCCTGCGGTGAGCGCGGCCCGCCGAGGTAGAAGGCGACGAGCTCGGTGCTGTTGGCCACCGGTACGCCGACCACGACCGCGTCGGCGACCGGGGTCCCGGCGCGCAGGGCGTGTTCCACTTCGGCCGGTTCGACCCGGTAGCCCTGCACCTGCACCTGGGAGTCGGTGCGGCCCAGGTAGACCAGTTCGCCCCCGGCGAGCCGGCGTACCCGGTCGCCGGTGCGGTACCACAGGACGCCGTCGCGTTCGAGGTACTTGCCGGACCCGTCGGCCGGGTCCAGGTAGCCGGCCGACAACTGCGGCCCCGAGAGCCACAGTTCGCCCTCGTCCTGGACGGGGGCGCCCTGCTCGTCCAGAAGGAGTTCCGCGTGGCCGTCGTGGAGCAGGCCGAGCGGGACCACGCCGTTGACGCCGAGCCGGGTGGACTCCTGCGGGGACCAGGTGTGGCGGTGGGTGGTGATGGTCATCTCGGTCGGTCCGTAGACGTTGACCACCGCCGAGCGGGGGGCGGCCTGCTGCCAGGCGTCGGTGTCGTGGAACTGGAGCGCCTCGCCGCCGAAGTAGGTCCAGCGCAGCGAGGGCATGCTGCCCGGCAGCAGCCGGCCGGTGCGGCGGGCCAGCGAGATGACGCTGGGCGCCGAGAACCAGACGGTGATGCCGTGTTCGGCGACGAAGGCGGGCAGGTCGCGGTAGGCGTGCGGGGAGACCGAGACCAGCGGTGCGCCGACCGCCCAGGCGCACCACAGGTCGGAGACCGCGGAGTCCCAGTTGAGGTTGGCGGCCTGGGAGAAGACGTCGGCGTCCGTGAAGTCGTACCAGGCGTCCATGAGGGAGAAGTAGTGCGCCAGGTTGCCGTGCGTGAGCCGGACGCCCTTGGGCCGGCCGGTGGAGCCGGAGGTGAACAGGACGTAGGCCACGTCGTCGGGTCCGGCGGACCAGTCCGGCTCCGCCAGCGCGGTGTCCGGGCCGGCCGGGAGCGGCCGCAGTCCGCTGCCGGCGGCGAGCGCCGCGGCCTCGTCGGGGGTCAGGTGCGGTGCGAGCACCGGGAGGTCCCCCAGTGCGGTCGCCAGCGCGGTCGCCGGGCCGGCGGCGAGGTCCGTCGCGAGCCGGGCCGCGCCCTCCTCGTCCACGACGAGGGCGGAGACCTCCGCCGACGCGAGCATCGAGGCGATCTTGCCGGGCGGGAAGTCGGCCAGCAGCGGCACCGCCGGCAGTCCCGCGTACAGGCTCGCCAGGATGGCGACGTACGAGGTGAGGCTGCGGCCCGCCAGGATGCCGACGGCCTTCGGCGGGCCGCCGGGGGCCGCCAGCAGCGCGCCCGCCCAGGACAGGGCCAGTGCGTGGGCCGTCGCGTAGTCGACGGACTCCTTCCCGACGCGCACGGCCACCCCGTGCGGTGAGCGTTCCAGGCCGCGCAGGAAACGTGCGTGCAACGCGGTCCGCGCCATGGGTTCCATTTCTGCTCCTCCTCGCCGGGAATTATCGACCAGCCATTTCCCGGACCATTTATGGGACTCATTGACAGCCGTCATCGGACGCCTCCATCATTCCCGTATGCCAGAACTCACGAAGCACACCTGGGACGGCGCTTTCGAGGCCGTCGTACGCCCGTTCCTGCCCTATCTCTCACCTGACGAGGAACTGACCGGCGATGCCGAACTCCGGGACCTGGGGCTTGACTCCATGGGTACGGTCGAGCTTCTCGCCGCCCTGGAAGGCGCTTATGACGTCCGTTTCCTGGACGATGCGCTGAAGCTGGAGAATTTCGCCAGCCCGGATGTCCTGTGGAACACCCTGATCACCCAGACCGAATCGTCCAAGTGAATACAAGTGAAGACAAGTGAATAATCGGTCCACTGGCGGCCCGGCGAGGATTTCAATCCGAGTCGGGCCGCCCGGTGTTTCTTTTTCAGGACGTGGTCAGGGGACCAGTCGCCGGAAACTCTCCTCGATCCTGTCGAGGGTCTTGCGGACGTGCGGCAGGGCGGTGGGGTCCGGGGAATCGAGGGCGAGCTGCTGCTCCCGCGCCGTCTCGCCGTACAGCATGCTGGTGGCGCACTTGAACCGCAGGGCGTCGCCCTCGTCGCCGAGGAGGTGTCCGGCGAGCACCACGATCCCCAGGTCCAGCATCCGGCGGGCCAGCGTCGGCGAGTCCGTCACCTCGTACTTCGCCAGCTCCGCGCGGACCGGTTCGAAGTCGGGGTAGACGTAGAACGCCCCCGTCGGCGGCCGGCAGCGGGCGCCCGCGTCCACGGTGATGCGGTGGACCTCGCGGGCGACGGCCCCGTGCAGCCGGGCGCTGGCCCGCAGCCGGTCGCGTACCTCCTGGGGCTCGCCGAAGGCGTACTCGGCCACCTCCTGCATCGGCCCGGCCAGCGTCGACCAGACCTCGCTGGCCACCGAGACCACGCCGGTGCGGATCCACTCGCCCCAGGGGCCCTGCGGGAAGCGGGCCACGCCGATGCGCCAGCCGCCCAGGGCCAGGCTCTTGCTCAGGCCGGTGGCGATGACCGTGCTCCCGGGGGCCACTTCGGCGGGGCTGAGGTATGCGGTGGCCGGGTCGTGCACCACGTCGCGGTAGATCTCGTCCGAGACGATCAGCAGGCCCTCCTCCTCGGCGATCGCGCACAGTTCGCGGATCAGCGCGGGCGGGGCGAGGGTGCCGGTCGGGTTGTCGGGGAGGGTCAGCACCATGATGCGCGGGTCGCGGCCGAGGACGCGCGCCGCGGTGATGCTCTCGCGCAGGGCGTCCGGGTCCGGTACCCCGCCGCACTCCTCGGGGATCGGGACCGCGATCGGGTGCTTGCCGGCCAGCCGGGCCTGGGGGGCGTAGGTGTTCCAGGCCGGGCGGGGCAGCAGGACGTCGCCGGGGACCGCCAGGTTGAGGGCCATCAGCAGCGGCTTGCTGCCGGGGGCGACCACGATCTGTTCCGCGTCGGTGGGGATGCGGCGGCGGCTGAAGTACCCGGCGGCGGCGTTGCGGACGCCGGCCGAACCGGCCACCGGGCCGTAGGCGTTGCGGTGCGCGCCCGCGGCGAGCCGTTCCACCAGCGGCGCGAACGCGGGGAGCCGGGACTCCCCGAAGCCGAGGTGGACCAGCGGTTCGCCGGCCGCCTGGCGCTGTGCCACCAGCTGGTTGAGGGCCAGGTTCGGTGACATCCGCATGTCGCTCATCCCCGGCTCCCCACCGGCGCCGCCGCCTTCGTCCCGAAGAGCTCCTGCCCGCCCTGCGCGCCCTGCCCGCCCTGCCAGGCCGGTCCGGCGATGGCCCGGGCGATGTCGGCGGGGACGGTGCGGTCGAGCCGCAGTTCGTCCAGCCAGGCCGCCTGCGGGTCGTGGTGGGCCAGGAAGGGCCGGCCGACGAGTGCGGGGTCGCGGGCCTGGACCATGTGCAGCTGGAAGAAGCGCCCTTCGGCGTTCTCCACGATCCCGTCCACCACGACCTTGCCGGGGGTCGCGGACATCACCGGGCCGCGCACGGTGCGGGCCAGGCCGGGCAGGGTGCGGTAGGCGCTCTGGAAGATCTCGGCGGCCCGCGCGAGGGGGACCCGGAAGTAGTCGTAGGGGCCGGTGTCGCGTTCCACGAACATGTAGTACGGCACGGAGCCGGCGGCGAGTTCGGCCCGCCACATCTCGCTCCAGACGGCCGGGTCGTCGTTGACGCGGGCGATCAGCGGCGCCTGGCAGTAGACGAGGGCGCCCGTGGACCTGATCCGGGATATCGCCCGCCGGGCCGGGTCGGTGCTGAGCTCGCGGGGGTGGCTGAAGTGCGCCATGACGGCGAGGTTGCGTCCGGAGGCGACGACCTGCTCGAACAGGCGCAGCAGGTCGTCGGCGTCGGGGTCGCCGGTGAAGCGCTGCGGCCAGTACGCGACGGACTTGGTGCCGATCCTGATGGTCCGTACGGTCTCCACGCGGAGCAGCGGTTCCAGGTGGGAGCGCAGCCGCTCGGTGGACATCACCATCGGGTCGCCGCCGGTCACCAGGACGTCGGTGACGTCGGGGTGCAGGCCGAGGTAGGAGACGAGGCCGCTCGGGTCGGGAGCGGCGAAGCGCAGGTCCGCGTCGCCGACGAACTGGGCCCAGCGGAAGCAGTAGGTGCAGTACGAGTGGCAGGTCTGGCCCTGGCTCGGGAAGTACAGCACCGTTTCGCGGTACTTGTGCTGGAGCCCGGGGATCTCGGCCCCGCCCAGGGTGGGGACGTTGAGCTCCTTCTGGCCGGACGGGTGCGGGTTGAGCCGGCCGCGGATCTGCTGCACGAGGGTGCGCAGCGCGAGTTTCGAGGCGGGGTCGGCGGAGAGCACGGCCAGGTCCCGTTCGTTCTGCTCGGTGAGCATCCCCCGCTGCGGGAACACCAGTTGGAACATCGGGTCGTCCGGGATGCGGTCCCAGTCGATGAGGTGCGACAGGACGTACTCGTTGACCCGGAAGGGCAGCACCATCGACACGAGCCGGACGGTCTCCCGGATGCCGGCGGGCAGGCCGTGGCGGTCGGCGATCTCGTCGAGCTGCCGCGGCCCGTACGCGCGGAACCGTGCCGTCCCGACAGAATCGGTTGCCAGCAGGGACATGCGGATATTCCTCCAGCCTGGTGCCTGGCAGTTCCGAGCGTCTGCTCGAATGCGGTTCGATGCTAGGGAGAGGATTCGGCCACCGGACCCCAGATCCGACCCCAGCCCGACCCTTACGGCACCCCGGGCGGAGGTCGGTCTCGGGGACCGGGCCCGGACAGGGCGAAGCCGCCCAGGACCTGCGGGGGTTCAGGTCCTGGGCGGCTGTCGGCGGGCCCCTGGGCGGGGCCGGTTTCCCTGCGTGCGCCGCGCCGCTTACGCGGCGCCGGCGCCCGGCTGTGCGGCCTTCTGGGCCCCGGGGGCGGTCTGCGCGGCGAGTTCCGCGGCCCGCTGGTTGTCGGTCTGGACGGAGCGCAGCCCGATCAGGGCGAAGACCGCGGCGCCGGCCATGACGACCGCACCGGCCACCGACGCGGCGTGCACCTCGGTCGTGAAGGCGGTACGGGCCGCCTCGATCAGGCTGGTGGAGGCGTCGCCCGAGAGCTTGCCGGCGGCCGCCAGGGCGCCGCCGATGGTCTCGCGGGCGGCCTCCAGCGCATCGGCGGGCACCCCGGCGGGGGCGTCCAGCGCGGAGCTGTTGCGGTAGACGGCGGCGCCGATGCTGCCCAGGACGGCCACGCCGAGGGCGCCGCCGAGCTCCTGTCCGGTCTGGAGCAGGGCGGACGCCGTACCGGCGCGCTCCGGCGGCACCTGGCCGACGACGAGTTCGGTGACCAGGGTGAGCACGGGGGTGAGTCCGACGGCGAGCGCGATGATGCCGATGAGGATCAGGACCAGGCCGTCCTCGGCCGGTACCTGGGTGAGCATCAGCAGGGCGAGGGTGGCGATGGCGAATCCGGCGCCGATGATGTGGGCGGGCTTGACGGTACGGACGAGGACGGTCGCGACGGGCACGACGGCGCCCACGGCCAGGGTGCCGGGGATGGTCCACAGCGCCGACTTCAGCGCGCTCATGCCGAGGACCGACTGCATGTACTGGGTGCTGAAGAGCGAGTAGCCGACGAGGGTGAAGCAGGCCAGCATGTTCACGGTGACCGAGGCGCCGAAGGCGCGGTTGCGGAACAGCGAGAGGTCGATCATCGGGTCGCTGCTCGTGCGCTGGCGGCGCAGGAACACCGGGACGACGGCCAGGCCGACCGCGATGGCGACGACGTGGGTGACGGAGAAGCCGTCCACGGCGATCTTCTTGAAGCCGTAGATGACCGGGAGGACGATGGCGAGCGAGAGCGCGGCGCTGACCAGGTCGAACTTCCCGGCCGCGGCGTCCTTGAACTCCGGCAGCAGGAAGGGCGCCGCGACCAGCAGGAGCAGCATCACGGGAACGTTGATGAGGAAGACCGAACCCCACCAGAAGCCGGTGAGGAGGGCGCCGCTGACCACGGGGCCGAGCGCGGCGCCCGCGGCCATGCCGGTGGACCAGACGGCCACGGCCGTGCGCCGCTGGGTCTGGTCGCGGAACAGGTTCCGGATGAGGGCGAGCGTGGAGGGCATGAGGGTGGCGCCGCCGAGGCCCTGGAGGGCGCGGGCGATGACGACCATTTCGGGGCTGGAGGCGTAGGCGGCGAGCAGCGAGCCGCCGCCGAAGACCACGGCACCGATCAGCAGGAGGCGCCGGCGGCCGATGCGGTCGCCGAGCGCGCCCATGGTGAGCAGGACTCCGGACAGGACGAAGCCGTAGATGTCGATCATCCACAGCTGCTCGCTGCCGGAGGGCCGCAGGTCCTCGCTGATCGCGGGGATGGCGAAGTAGAGAACGGTCAGGTCCATGGAGACGAGCAGCACGGGCAGGAGCAGTACGCCGAGGGCGATCCATTCCTTGCGGCCCGCCTTGGCCTCCGGTCCGGTCGTGTCGTTATCGCTCAGGGAGCTGGTCATGGGGGCTGTCCAATGCTGTCGGGACGGGACGTACGTACCAGTGAACGGAATGCCGCGGGGGGCGGGGTGGGT
This sequence comes from Streptomyces sp. NPDC046303, assembly GCF_055588085.1. Classification (NCBI taxonomy): domain Bacteria; kingdom Bacillati; phylum Actinomycetota; class Actinomycetes; order Kitasatosporales; family Streptomycetaceae; genus Streptomyces; species Streptomyces sp. NPDC046303. The sequence goes on along the minus strand of NZ_JBVJFA010000007.1, from coordinate 90,996 downwards.
CCGGACCGGGAACAGGGGTCGGAACAGGGGTCAGGACAGGGGGCGGAACAGGGGTGAGGCGGGCCCGGTCCGGGGTCGGAACGGGCCCTCACAGGGGTCGGGCGAGGTCCGGACCGGGCTCGGGCGAGGTCCGGTCACAGGGTGGATCGAGCGGGCGTCAGGCCTCCTCGGCGGCGCGTGCCGCCAGGGCCCTCCGGTCGGTCTTCCCGTTGGGCGTGAGCGGCAGGCCCGGGAGCAGGCCGACCTTCCGCGGAACCATGTACTCGGGCAGGGTCTGCTTGCAGAACGCGCTGATCACGACGGGGTCGGCGGTGAAGCCGCGGGCGGGGACGACGTACGCGTAGAGCTCCGGATCGGCGCCCTGACGCGGGCGGACCACCGCGGCGGCCGCTTCGACGCCCGGGAATTCCAGGAGTCTGCGCTCGATCTCCCCCAGCTCCACGCGATTGCCGCGGATCTTGACCTGGAGATCGGACCGGCCGACGAAGTACAGCTCACCACTCTCGCCGCGGTATGCCAAGTCATTTGACTTGTAGACGAGTTGACCGGAGCGCGGGTTGAGCGGATCGGGCACCAGGACGGCCCGGGTGGCCTCCGGATCGTCCCAGTAGCCGGTGAAGAGGGAGGGGCCCCGCAGGTGGATCTCGCCGACCGTGCCCGGCTCCTCGACGGGCCGGCCCTCCTCGTCGATCAGCAGCATCTCGGCGCCCGGGTAGGCGAATCCGATGGACAGCTTGTCGGCGCCCTCGGGCAGCGGGTTCGGCACGTCGGTGAGGGAGAAGGCCATCGCCTCGGTGGGGCCGAAGCAGTTCACCACCCGCGTGTGCGGCAACAGGGTCTGGAGCTGGCGCAGTTCCGGCAGCGGGAAGGCCTCGCCGGAGAACAGCACCCCCCGCACTTGGCCGGCCAGCGCGGCCAGCCCCCCGGCCTCGTGGCGCAGGACGGGCCGCCAGATCGACGGCACCCCGTCGACCTGGGTGGCGCCGGTGTCGGCCAGGAAGCGCAGCAGGCGGCGCGGCCAGTGCATCAGTTCCCGGGGGACGGGGATCAGCTGGGCGCCCGTGCCGAGGGCGAGTCCGATGTCCAGCAGCGCGAAGTCGAATTGGAGCGGCGAGGTGGTGGCGAGCCGGTCCTCGGCCGTGACGATGGAGTGCCGGAGCATGCCCCGGTAGAAGGAGAGCACGCCGCGGTGGCTCATGACCACGCCCTTCGGGCGGCCCGTGGTCCCCGAAGTGAAGATCATGTAGGCGGGGTCGGTGCCGACCGCCTCCCGCCGGTGGCGGGTGCGGGCCACGGGCGCACGCTCCACGACCACCCCGTCGGGGCCGAAGCGTGCCGTGCCGATGGACTGCGGGAGTCCCTCGCGCCGGCCGTCCGCCGTCTGGAGGTGCAGGGCGGGTTCCGCGGTGGCGGCGATGGCCAGCAGCCGCGGGGTCGGGACGTCCGGGCTCACCGGAATGAAGGTGAGCCCGAGCATCGAGCAGGCGAGGAGCACGGCCACGGCGGCGGCGGAGTTGTCCGACTCGAGGATCACCCGGTCGCCGATGTCGAGGCCGAGCGCGTCCAGGGTCACGGCGTAGTCGTGGGCCCTGCGCTCCAGCTGGCGGTAGGTCAGGACGCGGGAGGTGCCGTCCGGGGCGGCCTCCCAGGCCGCCGGGCTGTCGGGGGCGGTCCGGGCCGCCGCCAGCATGAACTCGTGGATGCGCTCCGCCGGTCCGCGGACCGCGGCCGGGCGTACCGTGCTCAGGCTCACCGCTGTGCCCCCTCTGCTCGTCGTCCAGTACTCGTCTGTCGTCCGGCGCTCGTCCGTCGTCCGGCGCTCGTCTGTCGTCCGGCTCTCATCAGGAGATCCGCTCCTTCAGGTCCGTCAGCCAGCTGTCGATGACGGGGGCCGTCGTGTCGACGTGCTGCTCGACGATGGTGAAATGCGTGCCGGGGACGGTCGCCACGGTGTCCGCGCCCTCCCAGTCGGCCTGCCAGTCGGCGTCGGGCGCGATCTCCGCGTCCTCGCCCAGTGCGAACAGGTCCCCGGCCCGTACGAACAGCACGGGCGCCTCGATGTCCTCCTGCCGGAACTGCGGCAGGAGTTCCACGTACCGGCCCATCGCGGAGAGTTCGGCGCTGCTGAAGGAGCCCAGCGTGGCCGCCTTGTCCGGGACGGCGAAGGCCATCTGGTCGAAGAGCGCGTCGTTCGCCGCGCCCATGGAGTAGGTGTCCAGCAGCACCAGCCCGGCGGGGCGCACCCCGTGGACCTGTTCCAGGCGGGCCGCGGTGGCGTGCGCGAGCAGGCCGCCCGAGGAGAAGCCGAGCAGGGCGAACGGCTCCCCGTCCGCGGCGCGCAGCACGGCCTCGGCGAGGACGTCCACCGCCGCGCCGAAGGACTCCGGCAGCGCCTCCCCGCGCCCGAAGCCGGGGGTGGGGATCCCGGAGACGGGCATCGAGAGCCGGGCCGCGAGCCGTGCGTGCTGGTGCACTCCGCCCGCCACGGTCGGCGTGCTGAGGCAGATCAGCCGGGGTGTCCGGTCCCCCGCCGGCCGGGTGCGCGCCCCGTAGGACACCGCAGCCGGGAGTTCCGGCAGGTCGGCCGCCGAGGCGAAGGCGGGCCGCAGCGCCGCCACGGACCGCAGCATGGCCAGGCCGGGCTGGAGGTTCCCCGACGTGATCGCGTCGAGGAACAGTCCGTACAGGGTGTCGTCGGCGCGGGCTTCGCCGTGCGCGGGCGGCGCGTCGGCCTGCCCCTGCTCCCCCGGCTCCGCGCCCATGCGGCCTGCGAGCAGCCGGGCCAGCTCCAGGGGGTTCTTGCTGTCGAAGACCACCATGGCCGGCAGGGAGAGCCCGGACGCGGTGTTCAGCCGGTTGCGGAGTTCGACCGCGGTCAGCGAGTCGAATCCGGCCTCCAGGAAGCCCGCTTCGGCGTCGACCGCGCTCGCGTCGGCGTGCCCGAGGACTTCGGCCGCGTGGGTGAGGACCGCGTCGAGTACCGCCTTCTCGCGCTCCGCGCCCCGGTAGGCGCGCACCTTCTCGCGCAGCGCGCCGGCCCCGGCGGCTCCGGCCGCGGCACCGGCCCGGCGGCGCACCGCGGGGGCGAGGCCGCGCAGCAGGGCCGGCACCTCGTCCGTACGGGCCCGCAGGGCGGCCAGGTCCACCCGCAGCGGTACGAGGGCGGGGGCGTCGGCCGCGACGCCCGCGTCGAAGAGCCACAGGCCCTCCTCCTCGGACAGGGCGGGGGTTCCGCTGCGCCGCATCCGCTGGAGGTCGGCCTCGCCGAGCCACTGGCTCAGTCCGGTCTCGGTGTCCCACAGGCCGAAGGCCAGGGAGGTGGCCGGCAGGCCCTTCGAGCGGCGGTGCTGGGCGAGCGCGTCGAGGAACACGTTCGCCGCCGCGTAGTTGCCCTGTCCGGCGGCCATGACCAGGCCGCCCGCCGACGAGAACAGCGCGAAGACGGACAGCTCGTGATCGGCCGTCAGCTCGTGCAGGTGCCAGGCCGCGTCCGCTTTCGCCCGCAGTACGGTGTCCACCTGCTCGGGGGTGAGCGCCCCGACCAGGCCGTTGTGGGCGACTCCGGCCGCGTGGACGATCCCGCGCAGCGGGTGCGCCGGGTCGATTCCGCCGATCAGTGCGGCCACGGCGCTCCGGTCGGACACGTCGCAGGCGGCGATCTCCACCCGGGCGCCGAGGGCGGTCAGTTCCTCGCGGAGCCCGGCCGCGTTGGGTGCGCCGGGTCCGCGCCGGCTGGTGAGTACGAGGTGCCGTACGCCGTGCGCGGTCACCAGGTGCCGGGCGATGAGGGCGCCCAGGCCGCCGGTGCCGCCGGTGATCAGGACGGTTCCCTCGGTGTCCCAGGTCGTGTCGCCGCCCGCTGCCGCGTTGCGGACGAGGCGCGGCGCGAGGGCCTTGCCCTGCCGGATCGCCAGCTCGGGTTCGCCCGAGGCGAGCGCGGCGGCCAGCGCCTTCGGCGACACCTCGGCGTCCTCCTCCAGGTCCAGCAGCACGAACCGGCCCGGGTTCTCCGCCTGCGCGGCCCGCACCAGACCCCATACCGGGGCCTGCCGTACGTCGACCGGGTCCCCGTCGCCTACGGCCGAGGCGGCCCGGGTGACCAGGACCAGCCGCGACCGTGCGAACGCCGGCTCGGCCAGCCACTGCTGTACGGCGGCCAGCGCCGTGTCCACCGCCGAGCGGACCCCCGCGGGCACCTCCTCCTCGCGGCCGGCGCCGGGCCCGGCCGCCAGAACGGGCAGGAGCACGGTGTCGGGTACGCCGTCGGGGCCGGCGCCGAGCGCGTCGAGTCCGGTGACCACCGGAACCCCGGCCACCGCCAGGCCCGGGCCGGCGACCGCCCAGGCCCCGCGCGGCCCCGCTCCCCCGCCGGCCGGCCGCCACTGCACGCTGAGCAGCGATTCCCGGAAGCCGCCGGCGGCGAGCTGCTCGGCGGCCACCGGCCGCAGCAGCAGAGCGGCGACGGAGGCCACCGGCGCCCCGGACGGGTCGGCGAGGTCGAGGCGGACGGCATTGCGCTGTCCCTCGACGGGCGCGAGCCGGACCCGTACGGCGGTCGCGGACGCGGCGTGCAGGGTGACGCCCGCCCAGGCGAAGGGCAGCAGCGCACCCCCCTCGTCCTCCTCCGCGCCGAGTCCGCCGAAGCCGAGCGCGTGCATGGAGGCGTCGAGCAGGGCCGGGTGAAGTCCGAACCGTCCGGCGTCGGCGTGTGCCTGCTCGGGCAGTTCGACCTCGGCGTAGAGGGTGTCGTCCAGCCGCCAGGCGGCCGTCAGACCCTGGAAGACGGGGCCGTAGCCGAACCCGCGGTCTCGGAGCCGGTCGTACAGCTCGGCCGCGTCCAGCTCGGCCGCACCGGCGGGCGGCCATACGGTCAGGCCGTCGCCGGGCTCGCCGGTGCCGGGCTCGCCGGTGCCGGACGCGCCGGTGCCGGACGGGCCGGTGCCGGGCGTCAGGAAGCCGTCGGCGTGCCGGGTCCACGGCTCGTCGGGCTGGGCCTCGGGGCGCGAGTAGACCTGTACGGAGCGCCGGGCCCGGTCGTCGGGTTCGCCCACGACGACCTGGACGCAGACGCCGCCGCGCTCGGGCAGCACGAGCGGGGCCTGCAGGGTGAGCTCCTCGAGGACGGCGCAGCCGGCCTGGTCGCCGGCCTGGAGCGCGAGTTCCACGAAGCCCGTGCCGGGGAGCAGGACGCTGCCGTGCACGGCGTGGTCGGCCACCCACGGCTGGGCGTCCAGGGAGATCCGCGCGGTGTAGGTGACCGCGTCGGAGTCGGGGGACGGCAGTACGGCCGCGAGGAGCGGGTGGTCGAGGGCACCCTGGCCGACGGCCGCGGCACCGGTGGCGGGCTTGGCGGCGTCGACCCAGTAGCGGGTGCGCTGGAAGGGGTAGGTGGGCAGGTCGACCCGCCGGGCTCCGGTGCCGGCGTAGAAGGCCTCCCAGTCGACGGGCACGCCCGCCGCGTACAGCTGGGCGAGCGCCGAGACCAGCGACTCGGGCTCGCCGCGGTCCTTGCGCAGGGCGGCGGCCGAGACGGCCTGCTCGGAGTCGAGGACCTGCTGGGCGAGGGCGGTGAGCACACCGCCGGGCCCGACCTCCAGGAACCGGGTGACGCCCTGCTGCTCCAGCGTGCGGACGGCGTCGGCGAAGCGGACGGCCTCCCGGACCTGGGTGACCCAGTAGTCCGGGGACCGCCACGCGTCGGAGGGCTCGCCGGAGACCGTGGAGACGACGGGTACGCGGGGCTCGGCGAAGCTCAGTTCCTCCGCGACGGAGCGGAATTCCTCCAGCATCGGGTCCATCAGCGCCGAGTGGAAGGCGTGCGAGACGGAGAGGCGGCTCGTCTTGCGCCCGGCGGCCGCGAAGTGCTCGCCGACGGCCACGACCGCCGCCTCGACACCCGACACGACCACCGACTCCGGACCGTTGACCGCCGCGATGCCCACCCCGTCGGTCAGCAGCGGCAGGACCTCCTCCTCCGTCGCCTGGACGGCGAGCATCGCGCCGCCGGCCGGGAGTTCCTGCATCAGCCGGCCGCGTGCCACCACCAGCCGGGCCGCGTCCGGCAGGGACAGCACCCCGGCCGCGTGCGCGGCGGCGAGCTCGCCGATCGAATGCCCGGCGACCACGTCGGGCCGTACGCCCCACGCCTCCACCAGCCGGTACAGCGCCACTTCCAGCGCGAACAGGGCGGGCTGGGTGAGCGCGGTCGCGTTCAGCGCGTCCGCGTCCTCGCCCCACACGACGTCCCGCAGCGACCTGCCGAGATGCGGGTCGACCTCGGCGCACACCGCGTCGAAGGCGGCCGCGAACACCGGGAAGGAGGCGTACAACTCCCGCCCCATGCCCAGTCGTTGTGCCCCCTGCCCGGTGAACAGGAACGCGGTCTTTCCGGTGCGGCGTGCCACGTCGCGGACCACGGCGGGCGCGTTGCGGTCCTGGGCCAGTGCGGTCAGGCCGCGCAGCAGCTCCGCCCGGTCCGTGCCCACGACCACCGCGCGGTGGGCGAAGGCGGTGCGCGAGGAGACCAGCGAGAGGCCGATGTCCGCCGGCTCCTCCTCCGGCTCGCCGTCGGGCCGCTGCGTGACCCGGTCCAGCAGCCGCGCGGCCCGTGCGGCCAGGGCCTGCGGGGTCTTGGCCGACAGCACCCAGGGCAGGGCGGGCAGTTCGGTCCGTACGGTCGTCTCCTCGGCGGCGTCCGGTGCTTCCTCGACGATGACGTGGGCGTTCGTCCCGCTGATGCCGAAGGAGGAGACCGCGGCGCGCCGGGGCCGGTCCGCCGCCTGCCATTCCCGCGCCTCGGTGAGGAGTTCCACGCTCCCCGCCGCCCAGTCCACCTGGTCGGAGGGGGCGTCCACGTGGAGGGTCTTCGGCAGGGTCGCGTGGCGCATGGCCATGACCATCTTGATGACGCCCGCGACACCCGCGGATGCCTGGGTGTGCCCCATGTTGGATTTGATGGATCCCAGGTACAGCGGCTGTCCGTCGGGGCGGTCCTGCCCGTACATGGCGAGCAGCGCCTGCGCCTCGATCGGGTCGCCGAGGGTGGTGCCGGTGCCGTGCGCCTCGACGGCGTCGACCTCGGCGGCCGAAAGGCCTGCGTTGGCCAGGGCCTGGCGGATCACCCGCTGCTGCGAGGGCCCGTTGGGGGCGGTCAGGCCGTTGGAGGCGCCGTCCTGGTTCAGTGCGGAACCGCGGACGACGGCGACCACCGGGTGGCCGTTGCGCCGTGCGTCGGAGAGCCGCTCGAGCAGCAGGACGCCCGCGCCCTCGCCCCAGGCCACCCCGTCGGCCGAGGCCGCGAAGGACTTGGAGCGGCCGTCGGGGGCGAGCCCGCGCTGGCGGCTGAACTCGACGAACATGCCCGGCGTTCCCATGACGGCGACGCCGCCCGCCAGGGCCAGGGAGCACTCCCCCGACCGCAGCGCCTGGGCCGCCATGTGCAGGGCGACCAGGGAGGAGGAGCAGGCCGTGTCCACGGTGACCGAGGGGCCTTCGAGGCCGAGGGTGTAGGAGGTACGGCCGGACACGAGGCTGCCGCCGCTGCTGGCCGCGGCCTCCACGCCCAGGGCGTAGTCGTGGTACATGACGCCCGCGAAGACGCCGGTCGCACTGCCCTTGAGGGTGGCGGGGTCGATGCCGGCGCGCTCGATCGCCTCCCAGGACACCTCCAGCAGCAGCCGCTGCTGCGGATCCATCATCAGCGCCTCGTTCGGGCTGATCCCGAAGAACACCGGATCGAACTCGGCCGCGTCGTAGAGGAAGCCGCCCTCCCGCGCGTACGTCCGCCCCGGCGTACCCGGCTCCGGATCGTAGACCTCCGGATCCCAGCCCCGGTCGGCAGGGAACCCGCCGATGGCGTCCACGCCGTCGGCGACGAGCTCCCACAGCTCCTCCGGGGTGCTCACCCCGCCCGGGTAGCGGCAGCCCATCCCCACGATCACGATCGGGTCGTCCGCGTCCGGGCCGCCGACGGCGGCTGCGGCGCGGACGGGGACGGGGACGGGTGCGGCGTGGTCCCGGCCGGCCACCTCGGCGCCGATGTGGTCGGCGACGGACTGCGCGGTCGGGTAGTCGAAGATCAGCGTGGCGGGGAGCCGCAGGCCCGTCGCCGAGCCGAGCCGGTTGCGCAGTTCCACCGCGGCGAGCGAGTCGAAGCCCAGCTCGCTGAAGGCCCGTTCGGGTTCGATCGCATCGGGCGAGGCGTGGCCGAGGACACCGGCCACCTGGCCGCGTACGAGGTCCAGGAGGGCCGCGGCCCGCCCGTCGCCGTCCAGTCCTGCCAGCCGTGCGAGGAGTCCGTCGCCGCCGTCCGCGGACCGTGCGGTCCGGCGCACCGGGCGGCGTACGAGGCCGCGGAGCAGGGCGGGAAGCTCTTCGGCGCGGCCGCGCAGCACGTTGGTGTCGATCCGCAGGGGGACGAGGGCGGGGTGTTCCGAGCGCAGGGAGAGGCTGAACAGGGCCAGGCCCTCGGCCCGGGAGAGGGCGGGCAGGCCCTGGGCCGCCATGCGTTCCTCGGCGAGGTCCAGTCTGGTGGTCATGCCGGTGTTGACGCCCCAGAGGCCGAAGGCCATCGCGGTGGCCGGCAGGCCCTGGGAGCGGCGGTGGGCGGCGAGCGCGTCGAGGAAGACGTTGGCGGCCGCGTAGTTGCCCTGGCCGGCCGCCAGGACCAGGCCGCCGGCGGAGGAGAACATCACGAACTCCGACAGGTCCAAGTGCGCGGTCAGCTCGTGCAGATGCCAGGCGGCGTCCGCTTTCGGGCGCAGGACCGCGTGCATCCGCTCGGGGGTCAGCGCACCGATGACGCCGTTGTCGGCGACTCCGGCCACGTGGACCACGCCCGTCAGGGGGTGCGCCGGATCCACCCCGTCGAGGACCGTTTCGAGCGCGTCACGGTCCGCCACGTCGCACGCGGCGACGGCGACCGAAGCGCCCGCTCCGGTGAGGTCGGCGAGCAGTTCGCCGACGCCGGGCGCGTCCGCGCCCCGCCTGCCGAGGAGCAGCAGGTGCCGCACCCCGTGCTCGACGACCAGATGGCGGGCCACCAGGGCACCGAGGCCCCCCGTACCGCCGGTGATCACGACGGTCCCGGCCGCGTCGAAGACCGGCTCCACGGCGTCGTCGACCGATACCCGGGCCAGCCGCGGCACCGACACCTCACCGGCGCGTACGGCCATCTCCGGCTCACCCAGGGCCAGGAGCCGCCCCAGGTCCACCGAGTCGTCGGTGTCGAGCAGCACGAACCGGCCCGGGTTCTCCGCCTGCGCCGAACGCACCAGGCCCCACACCGGGGCCTGCCGTACGTCGACGGCCTCATCCTCGCCGAGGGCCACCGCGCCCCTCGTGACCACCGCCAGCACCGCGCCCTCGGGGCGCTCCTCGGCCAGCCACGCCTGGACCGCTGCCAAGGCCCGGTCGGCGAGGTCGTGGACGGCGGCCGGAACGTCGTCCCCGGTCGCCTCGCACATGAAGACGGCCGCGCCCTCGGGCAGGCCCTGCGGGGCGGCCGCTGCCGGCACGGGCAGCGGGTTCCACACGATGCGGAAGAGGGAGTCCGTACCGCCGGCGTCGAGCTGCTCGGTCGAGACGGGGCGGCCGACGACCGCGCCGACCGTGGCCACGGGAGCGCCCGTGGCATCGGCGACCTGGAGGGAAAGGCTCTCCGGCGTGGGCTGGGTGATCCTCACCCGTACGGCGGAGGCTCCCGCCGCGTGCAGGGTGATGTCCTTCCAGACGAAGGGCAGGACGGTCTCGTCGCCGCCGGTGCCGTTCACGAGCGCGGCGTGCATGGCGGCGTCCAGCAGGGCGGGGTGCAGGGCGAACTCCGCGGCCTCGGCGTGGGCCTGCTCCGGCAGGGCGACCTCGGCGTAGAGGACGTCGCCGTGCCGCCAGGCGGCCTTCAGGCCCTGGAACACCGGCCCGTAGCCGAAGCCCCGCTCCCGCAGGCCCTCGTACGCGCCGTCCAGCGACAGCACGTCGGCGCCCGCGGGCGGCCAGGCCGACAGGTCGAAGCCGGGGGCCGCGGCGCCTGCGGCGAGCACGCCGTCGGCGTGCAGGGTCCACGGCAGGTCGGGCCGGTCCTCGGCGCGCGAGTAGACGCCGACCGAGCGGCGCCCGGAGGCGTCGGCGGGGCCCGCGACCATCTGCACGGTGACGGCGCCCCGCTCGGGGAGGATCAGCGGTGCCTGCAGTGCGAGCTCTTCCAGTACGTCGCAGCCCACCTGGTCGCCCGCACGGACCGCAAGCTCCACGAAGCCGGTACCGGGCAGCAGGATGCTGCCCAGCACGTCGTGGTCGGCGATCCAGGGGTGCGTGCTCGCCGACAGCCGGCCGGTGAAGGTGACGGCGTCGGTGTCGGGGGACGGCAGCACCGCACCGAGCAGCGGGTGCCCGGCATCGGTCAGTCCGGCCGTGGCCATGCTGCCGCCGCCGGAGCCGATCCACGAGTTGGCGAGGTACTCCTCCGTGCCGATCCAGTAGCGGGTGCGCTGGAAGGCGTAGGTGGGCAGGTCGACCCGACGGGCTCCGGTGCCCGTGTAGCAGGCCTCCCAGTCGACTGGTACGCCGTCCACGTGCAGGCGGGCGAGCGCGGCGACCAGGGTCTCGGCCTCGGGGCGGTTCTTGCGCAGGGCCGCGACGAGGACGGCGTCGGCGGCGCTCTGCGCGGCGAGGCCCGTCAGGACCGCGTCGGGGCCGATCTCCAGGAAGCGGGTGACTCCCTGCTGTGCCAGGACGCCGACGGCGTCGGCGAAACGGACGGGCTCACGGACCTGGCCGACCCAGTACTCCGGGGACCGCCAGTCGGCGGAGGCCTGCCCGGTGACGGTGGAGACGGCCGGGACGCGCGGCTCGTGGAAGGCCCGCCCGGCCGCGACGGCCCGGAATTCCTCCAGCATCGGATCCATGAGCGCCGAGTGGAAGGCGTGCGAGACAGCGAGCCTGCTGGTCTTGCGGCCGGCCGCCGTGAAGTGCTCACCGACCGCCAGGACGGCGGCCTCGGCACCCGACAGGACCACCGACTGCGGTCCGTTGACGGCGGCGATGCCCACCCCTTCGGTGAGCAGCGGCAGCACTTCGTCCTCCGTCGCCTGGACGGCGAGCATCGCGCCGCCGGCCGGCAGTGCCTGCATCAGCCGGCCGCGCGCCACCACCAGCCGGGCCGCGTCGGCCAGGGACAGCACCCCGGCCGCGTGCGCGGCGGCCAGCTCGCCGATCGAATGCCCGGCCACCACGTCGGGCCGTACGCCCCACGCCTCGACCAGCCGGAACAACGCCACCTCGAGGGCGAACAGGGCGGGCTGGGTGAGCGCGGTCGCGTTCAGCGCGTCCGCGTCCTCACCCCACACCACCTCGCGCAACGACCGGCCGAGGTGCGGGTCGATCTCCGCGCAGGCGGCGTCGAAGGCCTCGGCGAACGCGGGGAACGCCTCGTACAGCCCGCGCCCCATGCCGAGGTGCTGTGCTCCCTGCCCCGTGAACAGGAACGCCGTGCGCCCGCCGCTCTGCGCCTGTCCCGCCACCACCCCAGGGTGGTCCCGGCCCGCCGCGAGCGCGGCGAGCGCGGCGTGCCGGTCGCCGGCCACCACGGCGCGGTGGTCCATCGTGCTGCGTGCCGAGGCGAGGGTGTATCCGATGTCCACCGGGCGGTGCTCGTCGGCCACGGCCAGCAGGCTTTCGGCCTGGCCGGCCAGCGCCCGTGCCGACTTCGCCGACAACACCCAGGGCGCGAAGGGGTGTTCTGTGCCTGTGTCCGCGTCCGCCTCGGCGGGATCCGCGGCGGGGACCTCCTCCACGATGACGTGTGCGTTCGTCCCGCTGATGCCGAACGAGGAGATGCCGGCCCGCCGCGGCCGGCCCTCGCCGGGCCACTCCCGGGCCTCGGTGAGGAGTTCCACCTCACCCGCCGACCAGTCGATCTGCTGCGAACGCTCCCCGGCGTGCAGGGTCGGCGGCAGCACACCGTGCCGCATCGCCATCACCATCTTGATGATCCCCGCCACACCGGCCGCCGCCTGCGTGTGCCCCATGTTGGACTTCACCGAGCCCAGCCACAGCGGCCGGCCCTCCGCCCGCCCCTGCCCGTACGTGGCCAGCAGCGCCTGCGCCTCGATCGGGTCGCCGAGGGTGGTGCCGGTGCCGTGCGCCTCGACGGCGTCGACCTCGGCGGCCGAGAGACCCGCGTTGGCCAGGGCCTGGCGGATCACCCGCTGCTGCGAGGGCCCGTTCGGGGCGGTCAGGCCGTTCGACGCCCCGTCCTGGTTCAGCGCCGAACCGCGCACCGTCGCCAGGACCGGATGCCCGTTGCGCCGCGCGTCCGACAACCGCTCCAGCAGCAGCATGCCCGCGCCCTCGCCCCAGCCGGTGCCGTCCGCGGCGGCGCCGAACGACTTGCAGCGGCCGTCGGGGGCGAGTCCGCGCTGCCGGCTGAACTCGACGAAGACCTCCGGGGTGGCCATGACGGCGACCCCGCCGGCCAGGGCCAGCGAGCACTCCCCCGACCTGAGCGCCTGGGCCGCCATGTGCAGCGCCACCAGCGACGAGGAGCACGCCGTGTCCACCGTCACGGCCGGGCCCTCCAGGCCGAACACGTACGAGACCCGCCCGGAGGCGATGGCCCCGGTGCTGTTGTTGGCGGCGTAGTCGTGGTACATCATCCCGGCGTAGCAGCCGGTCATGCTGCCGCGCAGGGTCTCCGGGTCGATCCCGGCCCGCTCGAACACCTCCCAGGCCGTCTCCAGCAGCAGGAACTGCTGCGGATCCATCACGGCGGCCTCGTTGGGGCTGATCCCGAAGAACGCCGGGTCGAACTCGCCCGCCTCGTGCAGGAATCCGCCCTGACGGGCGTAGCTGGTGTGGGGACGCTCGGCGGTCGGGTCGTAGATGCGGTCGAGGTCCCAGCCGCGGTTGGCCGGGAAGCCGGAGACGGCGTCCACGCCGTCCGCGACCAGCTGCCACAAATCCTCGGGGGTGCGCACCCCGCCCGGGTAGCGGCAGGCCATGGCGACGATCACGATCGGGTCGTCGTCGGCCGCTGCGGACCGGACGGCGGTGGTCGCGGGGACCGGCTGCCCGCTGTCCCCGCCGAGCTCTTCGAGGAGGTGGCGGGCCAGCGCGCGCGGGTTGGGGTAGTCGAAGGCGAGGGTGGCGGGCAGCCGGACGTCGGCGGCCGCGCTGACGGCGTTGCGGAACTCGACGGCGGTCAGCGAGTCGAAACCGAGCTCGCTGAACGCCCGGCTCTCGTCGACCGCGTGCGGCCCCGGATATCCGAGGGTGATCGCGACCTGGGTCCGGACCAGGTCGAGCAGCACCGCCGTGCGTTCCTCCCGGTCCAGTCCGGCCAGCCGGCCGCGCAGTGCCCCCGCCGCCCCGGGGGCGGAGGCCGCGCTGCGGCGGGCACGGACGCGGACCAGGCCGCGGAAGAGCGGCGGCAGGGCCTCGCCCGCCTCGGCGAGCGTACGGACGTCCAGCCGGATCGGCAGGAGGACGGGGGCGTCGACGGTCAGGGCCCGGTCGAAGAGGTCCACGCCGTACTCGGCGGTGAGCGCGCCGATGCCGGTGCGGCTCATCCGCTGGAGATCGGCTTCGGTCAGCGCACCGGACATGCCGCTCGCCCACAGGCCCCAGGCGAGGGACTGGGCGGGCAGTCCGTGGGCGCGCCGGTGGGTCGCGAGCGCGTCGAGCAGGGCGTTCGCGGCGCCGTAGTTGCCCTGTCCGGGGACGCCCAGGACGCCGGTCGCGGAGGAGAACAGCACGAAGGCCGACAGTTCCAGGCCGCGGGTGAGTTCGTGCAGGTGGAGCGCCGCGTCGGCCTTGGCGCGCAGGACGGTGTCCAGGCTCTGCGGGGTCAGCGACGCGATGAGGGCGTCGTCCAGCACCCCGGCGAGGTGGACGACGCCGGTGAGCGGCACCCCGGAGATCAGGGCGGCGAGGGCGTCGCGGTCGCCGGCGTCGCAGGCCGCGACGGTGGCTTCGGCGCCGAGTCCGCGCAGTTCGGCGCGGAGTTCCACGGCTCCGGGGGCGTCGGTGCCGCGGCGGGAGACCAGCAGGAGGCTCCGTACGCCGTGGGCTTCGACCAGCTGCCGGGCGACCAGCCGGCCGAGCGCGCCGGTGGCGCCGGTGACCAGGACGGTGCCGTTGCCGAAGTCGGGACGGACGCGCCGCCCGGGGTCGTCGGTGACGCGGGCGAGGCGGGCCCCGTGGACGGTCGCACCGCGTACGAGCATCTGGGGTTCGGCGGCGGCCACCGCGGCAGCGGCCTCCTGCGGGTCGGCGAGGTCGCCGAGGTCGGCGAGGAGGAACCGGCCGGGGCTTTCCGCCTGCGCCGAGCGCACCAGGCCCCAGACGGCCGCGCCGGCCAGGTCGGTGACGTCCTCGGCGGGCCCGGCCACGGCGCCGGAGGTCGCGACGAGCAGCCGCGAGGCGGCGTACCGCTCGTCGGCGAGCCAGCTCTGCAAGGCGGTGAGCACCCGGGCGGTGGCGGCGCGCACCGCGTCCGGGCCGGTGCCGGGCCGGGAGCGCAGGATGACGTGCTCCGGTACGGGTCCGCCGGCGGGCAGGGTGTCCCAGTCGGCGGGCGCCGGCGGGAGGGCGGATGCCGGGAGGGGCGTCCAGTCCAGGGAGAAGAGGGACGCGTGGGCGGCCGTACGGGCGGCGGCGAGCTGCTCGGCGGAGACCTCGCGCAGGACGAGGGAGTCCACGGAGAGCACGGGGCGGCCGGTCTCGTCGCCGACGGACAGGGCGAGGGCGCCCGCGCCGTCGGGGGCGATCCGGACGCGCAGCCGGGTGGCGCCGGACGCGTGCAGCCGTACGCCCGTCCAGACGAACGGCAGGACGGGGCCCTGGGCGTCGGCGAACAGGCCGGTGAAGACGGAGCCGTGCAGTGAGGCGTCCAGCAGCGCCGGGTGCAGGCCGAAGGCGGCGGCGTCGGCGTGCGCCCGCTCCGGGAGGACGACCTCGGCGAACACCTCGGTTCCGCCGGTGGCGGCCCAGGCGGCGGTGAGGCCGCGGAAGGCCGGGCCGTACGGGAGGCCGGCCGCGGCCAGCGCCTCGTACACCCCGTCCGTGTCGATCGGGGTGGCGGCGGCGGGCGGCCAGGCGCCCAGGTCGAAGGCCGGCTCCGGTGCTGCCGCGGCGGCCGCCAGGACGCCCGCCGCGTGCAGGGTCCACGGCTGGTCGGGCTGGTCGTCGCGGCGCGAGTGGACGCTGACCGGGCGCCGTCCGGAGGCGTCCGCGGGGCCGACTTCGACCTGGAGGGCGACGGCGCCGCGTTCGGGCAGGACGAGGGGCGCCTGCAGCATGAGCTCGTCGAGCAGCTCGCAGCCGACCTGGTCGCCGGCGCGGACGGCGAGCTCCACGAAGCCGGTGCCGGGGAAGACCACGGAGCCGCCGACGCGGTGGTCGGCGAGCCAGGGCTGGGCCGATACGGAGACCCGGCCCGTCAGCACCACCCCGCCGGAGTCGGCGAGGGAGACGACGGCGCCGAGCAGCGGGTGCCCGGCGGCGGCCAGTCCGGCGGCGGAGAGGTCGCCGGGGGCGCCGGTCCCCTCGACCCAGTAGCGGGTGCGCTGGAAGGCGTACGTGGGGAGGGTGACGCGCCGGGCTCCGGTTCCGGCGTGGAACGCCTCCCAGTCCACGGCGGCGCCAGAGGCGTGCAGTTGGGCGATGGCGGCGACCAGGGCCTCGGGCTCGGGGCGGTTCCGGCGCTGGGCCGGTACGAGGACGGCCCGCTCGGAGTCGGCGGTCTTCTGGGCGAGTCCGGTGAGGATGCCGTCGGGGCCGATCTCCAGGAAGCGGGTGACGCCCTCCTGCTCGAGGGTGCGGACGGCGGCGGCGAAGCGGACGGCCTCGCGGACCTGGCCGACCCAGTAGTCCGGGGACTGCCAGTCCGTGCCCGGGCGCTCGCCGGTCACCGTGGAGACCGCCGCGATCCGCGGCTGCTCGTATGACAACTGCCGTGCTAGGGAACGGAATTCCTCCAGCATCGGGTCCATCAGCGCCGAGTGGAAGGCGTGCGAGACGGCGAGGCGGCTGGTCTTGCGGCCGGCGGCCGCGAACTGCTCGCCGAGCGCGAGCACGGCCGCTTCGACACCCGAGACGACCACGGAGTCGGGTCCGTTGACCGCCGCGATGCCCACTCCGTCGGTGAGCAGCGGCAGGACCTCCTCCTCCGTCGCCTGGACGGCGAGCATCGCGCCCCCGGCGGGCAGCGCCTGCATCAGCCGGCCGCGCGCCACCACCAGCCGGGCCGCGTCCGCCAGCGACAGCACCCCGGCCGCGTGGGCGGCGGCGAGCTCGCCGATGGAGTGGCCCGCGACCACGTCGGGGGTGATCCCCCAGGCCTCGACGAGCCGGAACAGCGCCACTTCGAGGGCGAACAGCGCGGGTTGGGCGAGTGCGGTCGCGTTCAGCGCGTCCGCGTCCTCGCCCCACACGACGTCCCGGAGCGGCCTGCCGAGATGCGGGTCGATCTCCGCGCAGGCGGCGTCGAAGGCCTCGGCGAACACCGGGAAGGACTCGTACAGTTCGCGTCCCATGCCGAGCCTTTGGGCGCCCTGTCCGGTGAACAGGAAGGCGGTCGAGCCCTTGTCGGCGACGCCGCGCACCACGCCCGGGTGCGGCTGCCCGCCGGCCAGCGCGGCGAGTGCGGCGAGAGCGGTTTCGCGGCCGTCGGCCAGGACGACCGCGCGGTGTTCGAGCGCCGCGCGGCTGGTGGCCAGCGAGTAGGCCAGGTCCGTGGCGTCCAGCTCGGGCGAGGCCGTGACGTGGGCGTGCAGCCGGCCCGCCTGCGCGGCGAGCGCCTCGGCGTCCCGGCCGGAGACCGGCCAGGGCAGCACGGACGGCGCCGGCACCGGGGCGGATTGCGGTGCGGCGGCGGACTGGTCCTCCGGCAGTCCGGCAGGCTCCTCCTCGGGTGCTTCCTCGAGGATGACGTGGGCGTTGGTGCCGCTGACCCCGAAGGCCGAGACACCGGCCCGCCGGGGCCGGTCCTCGCCGCGCTCCCACTCCCGGGATTCGGCCAGCAGCCGGACCCGGCCCGCGGACCAGTCGACGTGGCTCGACGGTTCGTCCACGTGCAGGGTCTGCGGCAGCACGCCGTTGCGCAGCGCCATGACCATCTTGATGACGCTGCCGACACCGGCGGCGGCCTGTGCGTGCCCGATGTTGGACTTGATGGAGCCGAGCCACAGCGGCTGTCCCTCGGGGCGGTCCTGCCCGTACGTGGCGAGGAGCGCCTGGGCTTCGATCGGGTCGCCGAGGGTGGTCCCGGTGCCGTGGCCCTCGACCACGTCGACCTGGGTCGCGGGGATGCGGGCGTTGGCGAGGGCCTGGCGGATGACCCGCTGCTGGGCGCGGCCGCTGGGGGCGGTGAGGCCGTTGCTGGCGCCGTCCTGGTTGACGGCGCTGCCGCGTACGACGGCCAGTACGGGATGGCCGGCGCGCCGCGCGTCCGCCAGCCGTTCGAGTACGAGCATGCCGGCGCCCTCGGACCAGCCGGTGCCGTCGGCGGCTTCGGCGAAGGCCTTGCAGCGGCCGTCGGGGGCGAGGCCGCGCTGGCGGCTGAACGCGATGAAGGGCGAGGGGGTGGACATCACCATGACGCCGCCGGCGAGGGCCATGGAGCATTCGCGCTGTCTGAGCGCCTGCGCCGCGAGGTGCAGCGAGACGAGCGAGGAGGAGCACGCGGTGTCGACGGTCACGGCCGGGCCTTCCAGGCCCAGGGTGTAGGCGATCCGGCCGGAGATGACCGCGGCCGCGTTGGCGGTGGTCATATAGGCCTCGGCGACCTCGCCGGCCGCGCCGGTCAGGTACTCGTAGTCCTGGATGCCGGAGCCCGCGAACACGCCGACCGGTTTGCCGCGCAGGGACACCGGGTCGATCCCGGCGCGTTCGATCGCCTCCCAGGACAGCTCGAGCAGCAGCCGCTGCTGCGGGTCCATCGTCAGTGCCTCGTTGGGGCTGATCCCGAAGAAGCCCGCGTCGAAGTCGGCGACGTCGTGGACGAAGCCGCCCTCGTGGACGTAGCTGCTGCCGGACTCGGCGGTCTCCGGCTGCTCGCCGCGCAGGGCGTCGAGGTCCCAGCCGCGGTCGGTGGGGAAGGTGCTGATGGCGTCCCGGCCCTCGGCCACGAGCCGCCACAGGTCGTCGGGGGTGCTGACGCCTCCCGGGTAGCGGCAGCTCATCGCGACGATGGCGATGGGCTCGTGGTCCTGGTTCTCGACCTCCTGGAGCCTGCGGCGGGTCTGGTGCAGATCCGCCGTGACCCGCTTGAGGTAGTCGAGAAGCCTTGCGTCGTCATTGGACATCTTGGTCCCACCGAGTCCTTGTTCATGCCGTGAGGTCGAGTCGGGTCGCAGTGCGCGCGTCGCGGTCCGGGCTGCGGACCGGGGCCCGCGCGGCCGGTCGCGTGAGGCCGTCGCGTGAGGCCGTCGGGTGAGGCCGGTCAGGTGAGGCCGGTCAGGTGAGGCCGAGTTCGTTGTCGATGAAGGCGAACACGTCGGCGGCGGAGGCGGCTTCGAGCTGGTCGCCGATGCCCTGCTCGCCGGTCGTCGCTTCGAGGATTCCGGTCAGCCGGGCCAGCAGGCTCTGCAGGCGGGCGGTGATGCGGGTGGCCTCGATCTCCTCGGCGGCGAGGGCCGCAGCGGCCTCTTCGAGGCGGTCCAGCTGGGCGAGCACCGGCAGTTCGCCGGCGCCGCCCTCCCGGCACAGCTCGGTCCACAGGTGGGCGGCGAGCGCCCCCGGACCGGGGTGGTCGTAGACCATGCTGGTGGGCAGGGGACGGCCGGTGGCGGCGACCAGCCTCGTCCGCAGGTCGACGGCGGCCACGGAGTCGAAGCCGAGGTCGGTGAAGCCGCGGTCGGCGGGGACCTCGGCCGGGTCCTCGTAACCGAGCAGGGCGGCCACGTGCGTGCGCACCAGGTCGAGGAGGGCCGCCCGCTGGTCGGCCTCGGGCAGTCCGGCCAGTGCGCCGGCGAGGCCGGGGCCGTCCCCGCCGCCCGTTGCCGGGCCGGTGTCGAGGGCGGCGCGCGCCTCGGGCAGGGCGTCGAGCAGCGGGCGCGGGCGGGCGAGTGCGTAGGTGGGCGCGAAGCGCTCCCAGTCGAACGCGGCGACCACGGCGTGCGGGGCCCCGCCCGCCAGGATGCGGCGCAGGGCGCCCACGGCCCGGTCGGGGCGCATCGCGGGTGCCCCGATGCGCCGCATGACGGCGGCCAGTTCGGCATCGACCATGCCGCCGTCCCAGGATCCCCAGGCCACGGAGGTGGCGGCGAGGCCGCGGGCGCGGCGCTGGTGGGCCAGTCCGTCGAGGTAGGCGTTGGCGCTGCCGTAGGCGGCCTGTCCGGCGCTGCCCCACACGGCGGCGCCGGAGGAGAAGAGGACGAAGGCGTCCAGCGGGGTGTCCGCGAGGAGTTCGTCGAGGTGCCGGGCGCCGAGGACCTTGGCGGAGGCCACCTCGGCGAGGTCGGCGAGGGTCAGTTCGGCCAGGGGCGCGATGCGCTGCGGCAGTCCGGCCGCGTGGATGACGGCGGTGAGGTCGGGGAGTCCGGAGAGGAGGCGGCGTACGGCTTCGCGGTCGGCGATGTCGCAGGCCTCCACGGAGACCCGTACCCCCGACTCGCGTATCTCGTCGGCCAGTTCGCGGGCGCCGGGTGCGTGGGCGCCGCGGCGGCCGACGAGGACGACGTGGTCCGCGCCGTCGGCGGCGAGCATCCGGGCGACGTGCGCGCCGAGCCCGCCGGTGCCGCCGGTGACGAGGACCGTGCCGCGCGGCTGCCACGGCCCGGCGGGGTCGGGGTGCGCGGGGCGCACCATGCGGCGGGCGTACGTGCCTTCGGGGCGGACGGCGACCTGGTCCTCGCCGGTGGCTCCGGACAGGGTGTCGCAGACGCGCAGCGCGATCCGGCCGGCGTCGGCGTCGGCGTTGCCGGGGTCGCCGGCGTCGGTCGTGGTGTCGGCCGGGAGGTCGACGAGGCCGCCCCAGATGCCGGGGGACTCCAGGGCCAGGGCCGCGCCGAGGCCCCAGACGGCGCTCTGCGCGGGCCGGGCCGCCAGGTCCGCGTCGTCCGTGGCCACGGCCCCCCGGGTGAGGCACCAGACGGGGGCGGTGGAGTCCCGGCGGGCCAGTTCCGCGAGCAGGGCGACGGTGTCGGCGAGGCCCTGGGAGAGCGCGGGGTGGTCGGGGTGCGGGGTGTCGTCCAGCGCGAGCAGGCTCAGCACGCCGGCCGGGGCGGCCGGGGCGGCCGGGAGTGCCTGCGGCAGTACGGGGCGCTGCGGGCCGCCGGTCTCCCGGAGGACGGGTACGGCGCCGCGCGTGGTGAGCGCGTCGGCCAGCAGGGACGCGAGGGGGCGCTGGGCGGCGGTGTGGACGACGAGCCAGTCTCCGTCGAGCGGGGCGGCGGGCGCGGGGTCGGCGACGGGGACCCAGGCGACGCGGTAGCGCAGCGCGTCCACGGCGGCCGTTTCGCGCCGGCCGGCCCGCCAGGTGGTGAGCGCGGGCAGGACGGGGGCGAGGGCGGCGGGGTCGAGGCCGAGCCGCTCGGCGAGTGCCGCGGTGTCCTCGCGTTCGACGGCGTCCCAGAACTGTGTCTCGCCGGGGTCGGCGGCGTCGGCGGGTGCCTGCGCGGCGGGCTGCCGCGCCCAGTAGTTCTTGCGCTGGAAGGCGTAGGTGGGCAGGTCCACGCGGTGGGGGCGGTGGCCGCCGGACGTGAAGTAAGCGTGCCAGTCGACGTGGACGCCGCGGGTGTGGGCGAGGGCGACGGCTCCGGCCAGCTCGCGTTCCTCGCCGCGGCCGCGGCGCAGGACGGCGGTGAAGACGGGCTGGTCGGACCCCTCGCCGGCGCCGGCGTCGATGCCGGTGTCGGTGTCGGTGTCGGTGTCGGTGTCGGTGAGGCAGTCGGGGCCGAGCGGGGTGAGGGCGGCGTCGGGGCCGAGCTCCAGGAAGGTGTGGACGCCCTTGGCCGCGAGCAGCCGTACGGCGTCGCCGAAGCGGACGGTCGCGCGGACGTGGCGCACCCAGTAGTCGGCGCAGGCCAGTTCGTCGTCGCCCGCGAGTTCACCGGTGACCGTGGAGACGATCGGGGTGCGGGCGGGCGCGTAGGTGATGCTCTCGGCGACGGTACGGAACGCGTCGAGCATCGGCTCCATCAGCGGCGAGTGGAAGGCGTGCGACACGGTGAGCCGCTTGGTCTTGCGCCCCAGGGCCGCGAAGTGCGCGGCGATGGCGAGGGTGTCGGCCTCCTCGCCGGAAAGGACCACGGCGCGCGGCCCGTTGAGGGCGGCGATGCCGGTGGCCGGGGTGAGCAGCGGCTCCACCTCGTCCGCCGCGGCCTCGACCGCGACCATCGCGCCGCCCTGCGGGAGGGCCCGCATCAGCCGGCCGCGGGCGGCGACCAGGCGGGCGGCGTCGGGGAGCGTGAGGACTCCGGCGACGTGGGCGGCGGCCAGTTCGCCGATGGAGTGGCCGGCGAGGAAGTCGGGGCGGACGCCCCAGGACTCGATCAGCCGGTACAGGGCCACTTCGCAGGCGAACAGGGCGGGCTGGGCGTTGCCGGTGTCGTCGAGGAGCGCACGGTCCTCGCCCCACATGGTCGTGCGCAGCGGAGTGTCGAGGTGCGCGTCGAGGGCGGCGACCGCCTCGTCGAAGGCGCGGGCGAACGCGGGGTGCGCGGCGTGCAGTTCGCGTCCCATGCCGAGGCGCTGGGCGCCCTGGCCGGTGAACAGGACGGCGCTCAGCGCGTCGGGGCGGGCCGCGGTGGCGCCTGCGGCGGGCTCGGCGGAGAGGGCGCGCAGGGAGCGTACGAGGTCGCCGTGGCCGGCCTCGGCGTGCGCGTCGGCGACGACCACGGCGCGGTGCTCCAGGGCGGCCCGGGTGGTGGCCAGGGACCAGCCGGTGTCGACGAGCCCCTGCCCGGGCCGCGCCGCCACGTGATCGGCGAGCCGGGCGGCCTGCGCGGCCAGCGCCTCGGGGCGGCGGGCGGAGACGAGGACCGGCACAAAACGCGGAGCCGTGCCGCCTGCGGCGGGCTCAGCGGTGCCGGCGGCGGCCGGCTCGGCGGTGCCGGCGGCGGCCGGCTCGGCGGTGCCGGCGGCGGCGGGGTCGGCGGTACCTGCGGCGGGCTCAGCGGTGCTCCCGGCGGCGGGCCCGGCGGTGCCCGCAGCGGCAGGTCCGGCGGTGTTCCCGGCAGCGGCGGGCTCGGCCGTGCCCGCAGCGGCAGGCGCGGCGGTACCCGCGGCGGCAGGTCCGGCAGTGCCCGCAGCGGCAGGCTCGGCGGTACCCGCAGCGGCGGGTCCGGCAGTGCCCGCAGCCACGGGCTCGGCAGTACCCGCGGCGACGGGTCCGGCAGTGCCCGCAGCCACGGGCTCGGCAGTGCCCGCAGCGGCAGGTCCGGCGGTACCCGCAGCGGCAGGCTCGGCGGTGCCCGCAGCGGCAGGTCCGGCAGTGCCCGCAGCAGCGGGCTCGGCGGTACCCGCGGCGGCGGGGTCGGCCGTGCCCGCGGCGGCGGGGTCGGCCGTGCCCGCGGCGGCGGCCGGGTCGGCGGTGCCGATCACAGGCGCGGGCCCGGCCGTGTGTGCAGCCGGAACACCCGCGGTGGGCCCGGCGGGGACGTTCGCGGTGGGCTCGGCTTCGGCCTCCTCCACGATGACGTGGACGTTCGTGCCGCTCAGGCCGAATGAGGAGATCCCGGCGCGCTTGGCGCGGCCGCGGTCCGGCCAGGGGATCGGCTCGGTCAGGAGGCGTACGCTGCCCGCGCTCCAGTCGACGTTGTGGCTGGGCTCGTCCACGTGCAGGGTGCGCGGCAGTACGCCGGCCCGCATGGCCTGCACCATCTTGATGACTCCGCCGATCCCGGCGGCGGCTTGGGCGTGGCCGATGTTCGATTTGAACGAGCCCAGCCACAGCGGCTGGTCGGCGGGCCGCTCCCGGCCGTAGGCGGCGATGAGGGCCTGCGCCTCGATGGGGTCGCCGAGCGTGGTCCCGGTGCCGTGCGCCTCGACGGCGTCGACGTCGGCGGGGGTCAGGCGTCCGGAGGCGAGCGCCTGCTGGATGACCCGCTGCTGCGAGGGCCCGTTGGGGGCCGTCAGGCCGTTGGAGGCGCCGTCGGAGTTCATGGCCGAGCCGCGGATGACGGCGAGGACCGGGTGGCCGAGGCGGCGGGCTTCGGAGAGCCGCTCGACGAGGACCATGCCCGCGCCCTCGGACCAGGTCGTGCCGTCGGCGGCCGCGGCGAAGGACTTGCAGCGGCCGTCGGGGGCCAGGCCCCGGTCCTGGCTGAAGCCGACGAACGAGTCCGGGCTCGCCATCACGGTCACGCCTCCCGCGAGCGCCAGCGTGCACTCGCCGGTCCGTACCGACTGGACGGCGAGGTGGAGGGCGACGAGGGAGGAGGAGCAGGCGGTGTCCACGGTGACGGCGGGGCCCTCCAGGCCCAGCGCGTACGCCACCCGCCCGGAGGCGACGCTGGCCAGCCCGCCGGTTCCGCCTCCGCCCGGGTAGTCGTGGTAGACCACACCGGCGAAGACACCCGTCCGGCTGCCCTTGAGCGAGGTGGGGTCGATGCCGGCCCGCTCGATCGCCTCCCAGGACACCTCCAGCAGCAGCCGCTGCTGCGGGTCGGTGTCGCGGGCCTCGCGCGGGCTGATCTTGAAGAAGTCGGCGTCGAACGCGCCCGCGTCGTGCAGGAATCCGCCTTCGCGGCAGTACGTCTTCCCGGGCGTGCCCGGCTCCGGGTCGTAGAGGGCGTCCATGTCCCAGCCGCGGCCGTCCGGGAAGAGCGAGACGGCGTCCCGGCCGGAGTCGACCAGCTGCCACAGGTCCTCGGGGGAGGCGATGCCGCCCGGGAAGCGGCAGCCCATCGCGACGATGGCGACGGGCTCGTGCCGCTGTTCCTCGGCTTCCCGCAACTGGCGCCGGGTGCGCTGGAGTTCGGTGGTGGCGCGCTTGAGATAGTCCCGGAGCTTCTCGTCGTTGCTCATCGAACCTCAACCAATCTAGAGCTGATCGCTGGCTAGGAGATGCCGAATTCGCTGTCGAGCACGTCGAACAGCTCCTCGTCGGTGACCGTTTCGAAGTCGGGGCCGTCGGGTGCGGGCCCCAGTCCGCCGGTGCCGCCCCGGGTGTCGCGCCAGCGGCGTACGACGGCTTCCAGCCGGGCGGTGATCGCGTCCGCGCGGGCGGCGTTGACGGCGGTGTCACCGCCGGCGGCGGGGAACCCGGTGAGGAGGGCCTCGAGGCGGTCGAGTCCGGCCAGCGCGGCGGCGGCCGGGTCGCCCTCCGCGGGCTGGTCCGCCATGCGCTCGCCGAGGAAGGCGGCGGCGGCCCGGGGCGTCGGGTAGTCGAAGATGAGGGTGGCGGGCAGGTCGCAGCCGCTCGCCGCGGTGAGCCGTTTGCGCAGCTCCACGGCGGCCAGTGAGTCGAATCCCATGTCGCGGAAGGCGAGATCGGCGTCCACGTCGGTGCTGGACGGGTACCCGAGGACCGCCGCGACGTGCGTGCGCACCAGCGCCAGCAGGATCCGGGCGCTCTCCGCGGCGGCCACCCCGTCGAGCGCGGCCCGCAGCGCCCCGGCGGCCTCCCGGGACTCTTCGGCCGAGGGGACCTCGTGGGCGGCCGGGGCGGCGGGGACGGGACGGGTGGTGGAACCGGCGGCGTCGACCCAGTAGCGGGCGCGCCGGAAGGGGTAGGTGGGCAGTTCGACGACCCGGGCGCCGCTGCCGGCGCAGTACGCCGCCCAGTCCACCCGCGCCCCGTCCGCGTACAGCTGGGCCAGGGCCGTGATCAGGGTCTCCGGCTCGGGACGGTTGCGGCGCAGCCCCGGTACGAGAACCGCGTGGGCGGACTCCTCGCCTTCGAGGCTCTGGCCGGCGAGACCGGTCAGGATCCCGTCGGGGCCGATCTCCAGGAACCGGGTCGCGCCCTGCTGCTCCAGCGTGCGGACGGCGTCGGCGAAGCGGACGGCCGCGCGGACCTGGCCGACCCAGTACGCGGGTGACTGCCATGCGTCGTCCGCGCGGTCACCGGTCACCGTGGAGACCGCTGTGATGCGCGGCTCTCCGTACGTCAACCCATCGGCGGTGGCGCGGAATTCTTCCAGCATCGGATCCATGAGGGCGGAGTGGAAGGCGTGGGACACGGCGAGGCGGCTGGTCTTCCGGCCGATGGCGGTGAAGTGCTCGCCGAGTGCGAGCACGGCGGCCTCGGCGCCCGAGACGACCACGGACTCGGGCCCGTTGACGGCGGCGATGCCGACGCCTTCGGTGAGTCGTTCCAGCACCTCTTCCTCGGTCGCCTGAACGGCGAGCATGGCGCCGCCGGCGGGGAGTTCCTGCATCAGCCGGCCCCGCGCCACGACCAGCCGGGCCGCGTCCGGCAGGGACAGCACCCCGGCCGCGTGCGCGGCGGCGAGCTCGCCGATGGAGTGGCCGGCCACGAGGTCGGCTTTGACCCCCCAGGTCTCCACCAGCCGGAACAGCGCCACTTCCAGCGCGAACAGGGCGGGCTGGGTGAGCGCGGTCGCGTTCAGCTCGTCCGCGTCCTCGCCCCACACGACGTCCCGGAGCGGCCTGCCGAGATGCGGGTCGATCTCCGCGCACACCGCGTCGAAGGCCGCCGCGAACGCGGGGTAGTTGCCGTACAGCTCCCGCCCCATGCCCAGCCGCTGGGCGCCCTGTCCGGTGAACAGGAACGCCGTCCGGCCGCCGCGCCGGATCCGTCCGGTGACCACGCCGGGGTGGTCCTCGCCGGCCGCAAGGGCGGCGAGCCCGCCGGCGGGGTCGCCCACCAGCACGGCGCGGTGGGCGAAGGCGGTGCGCGATATGGCCAGGGAGAGGCCGATGTCGGCCGCATCGGCGGCGGGCTCCGCCGTGATCCGGTGCAGCAGCCGCTCCGCCTGGGCGGAGAGGGCCTGTGGCGACGTGGCCGACAGCACCCACGGGATCACGGGGAGTCCGGCCCGCACAGCCGTCTCCGGGGCGCCTTCCGGCGCCTCCTCGATGATCACGTGGGCGTTGGTGCCGCTGATCCCGAACGAGGACACCCCGGCGCGCCGCACCGCGCCGGAGGCCGCCCAGGGACGTGCTTCGGTGAGGAGCTCCACCGCTCCGGCCGACCAGTCCACCTGGTCCGACGGCTCGTCCACGTGCAGGGTGGGCGGCAGGACGCCGTGCCGCATGGCCATCACCATCTTGATGACGCCCGCGACACCCGCCGCCGCCTGGCTGTGCCCCATGTTGGATTTGATGGATCCCAGGTACAGGGGACGTCCCTCGGGGCGTTCCTGGCCGTAGGTCTCCAGGAGGGCCTGGGCCTCGATCGGGTCGCCGAGGGTGGTGCCGGTGCCGTGTGCCTCGACGGCGTCGACCTCGGCCGCGGAGAGGCCGGCGTCGGTGAGGGCCTTGCGGATCACCCGCTGCTGGGCGGGGCCGTTGGGGGCGGTCAGGCCGTTGGAGGCACCGTCCTGGTTCAGTGCGGAGCCGCGTACGACGGCCAGCACGCGGTGGCCGTGGCGCCGCGCGTCCGACAGCCGCTCCAGCAGCAGGACGCCCGCGCCCTCGGAGCAGGCGACGCCGTTCGCCGAGGAGGCGAAGGACTTCGAACGGCCGTCGGGGGCCAGCCCCTGCTGGGTGCTGAAGTAGACGAACATGTCGGGGGTGGACATCACGGTGACCCCGCCGGCCAGCGCGAGGTCGCACTCTCCCGACCGCAACGACTGGGCTGCCATGTGGAGGGCGACCAGGGAGGAGGAGCAGGCCGTGTCCACGCTGATGGCGGGGCCCTCGAGGCCGAGGGTGTAGGCGATCCGGCCGGAGACCACGCTGCCCGCGGTGGTGCTCCCGGGTTCCCGGCCGAGGGCGTAGTCGTGGTACATGACGCCCGCGAAGACGCCGGTCGCACTGCCCTTGAGGGTGGCGGGGTCGATGCCGGCGCGCTCGATCGCCTCCCAGGACACCTCCAGCAGCAGCCGCTGCTGCGGATCCATCATCAGCGCCTCGTTCGGGCTGATCCCGAAGAACACCGGGTCGAAGTCGGCCGCGTCGTAGAGGAAGCCGCCCTCCCGCGCGTACGTCCGGCCCGGCGTGCCCGGCTCCGGATCGTAGACCTCCGGATCCCAGCCCCGGTCGGCAGGGAACCCGCCGATGGCGTCCACGCCGTCGGCGACGAGCTCCCACAGCTCCTCCGGGGTGCTCACCCCGCCCGGGTAGCGGCAGCCCATCCCCACGATCACGATCGGATCGCCGTGGTGTCCGGGGCGGCGCTCGGCCTCGGCGAGACGGCGGCGGGTCTCGCGCAGGTCGGACGTGGCCCGCTTCAGATACTCGAGAAGCCGCTCCTCGTTGCTCACCGAGATCTACTCCCTCTGGTCGGACCGTCCCGTGGTGGGCTCATCTGCCCTGCCCGGTCGGCTGGTTGATCGGTGAGAACGCTACGGAGCTGCAAGAAGGGCGGCCTACCCTTAACCCACCCCTGCCGGAGCCCGGCCGAGGGAGGGGAATGCGCCCACTGCGCCCCCACGCATTCGGCCGGGGTGCGCGCGGCTGCCGTGCAGCCGTCACGCACCCCGGCCGGGGTGCCGCATCCGCCGTGGGTCGTCCGGGCGTCAGGGGGTCGCGGGGGTGCCGAGCTCGTTGTCGAGGATGTCGAACAGCTCGTCCGCGGTGACCGCGTTCAGGTCCTCGCCGCCTGCCGGGATCTCCGGCGCGGCATACCCCTGGGCGTGCATCGGTGGCGCGTCGAGCCGGCCTGCCAGCTCCCGGAGCCGCTCGGCCAGTCGCGCCCGGGTGGGCCCGGCCGGCGGGGCGTCGCCCAGGAGGAGGGATTCCAGCCGCTTGAGGTCGGCCTCCAGCCCTGTGCCGGGCCCGGCGGACCCGGCGGGTACGGCGGGTCCGCCGGGTGTCAGCCGCCGCGCGAGGTAGGAGGCGACCGCGGCGGCACTCGGGTAGTCGAAGATCAGCGTGGCGGGCAGCCGCAGTCCGCTGGCCGCGCTCAGCTGGTTGCGCAGCTCCACCGAGCCGAGCGAATCGAAGCCCAACTCGCCGAAGGCGCGGTCCGGTTCGATCGCATTACCGGACGGATGACCGAGGACGGCAGCCGCGTGCCCCCGTACGACGTCCAGGATGGTCCGGGTCCGCTCCTCCTCGTCGAGCCCGGCGATGCGTTCGGGCAGCAGGGCGGTGGCGGTGGCGGTGGCGGTCGAGGACACCGCGGTGCGCTTGCGTGCGGCGGGGGCCAACCCGCGGAGCAGGGAGGGCAATTGGTCGGTGCGGGTGCGCAGCGCGCCCGGGTCCACTCGGAGGGGGACGGTGAGCGCCGCGCCCGACGCCAGGGCGGAGTCGAACAGGGCCAGCGCCTCCGACTCCGACAGGGCGGGCGTGCCGGCGCGGCGCATGCGCTCCAGGTCGGCGTCGGCAAGATGGGCGGCCATGCCGGTGCCGACGTCCCAGAGGCCGTAGGCCATCGCGGTCGCGGGGAGCCCCTCGGCATGCCGGTGTGCGGCGAGGGCGTCCAGGAAGACGTTCGCCGCCGCGTAGTTGCCCTGTCCGGCAGCCAGGACCAGCCCACCCGCCGACGAGAACATCACGAACGCCGACAGGTCCATGCCCGCCGTCAGCTCGTGCAGATGCCACGCCGCGTCCGCCTTCGGCCGCAGCACCGCGTCCATGCGCTCCGCCGTCAGCGCACCCACCACTCCGTTGTCCGCCACACCCGCCACATGCACCACACCCGACAGCGGATCCTCCATACCCGCCAGCAGCGCGCGCAAGGCCTCCCGATCCGCCACGTCACATGCCACGACCGAAACCTGCGCGCCCAGACCGCTCAGCTCGGCCACCAGCTCACCGGCACCCGGCGCATCACCGCCCCGCCGACCCGCCAAGACCAGGCGGCGCACCCCGTGCTCGACGACCAGATGCCGGGCCACCAGAGCACCCAGGCCACCCGTACCGCCCGTCACGAGAACCGGCCCCTCACCACCCCACACCGGCCCACCGGCATCCGCAGCCAACCGCGCCAGCCGGGGCACCCACACCCCGCCGCCACGAATCGCCAACTCCGGCTCACCCAAGGCGAGTAGAGCCGCCACATCATCCACGGACCCATCCGAATCCACCAATACGAACCGGCCCGGATTCTCCGCCTGCGCCGCACGCACCAGACCCCACACCGGCGCCTGCCGCACATCGACCGCACTGCCCTCCCCCACGTCCACCGCGCCTCGCGTGACCACCGCCAGCACCGCACTCCCGCGGTCATCCGCCAGCCACTCCTGCACCATCGCCAACACCCGGTGCAGGTAGGTCCGTACGTCGGCCGGTACGTCGCCGGTCGTCGGCACCTCGGCGCAGTCGAAGACGACCGCCTCGGGCACCTCGGCCGTGTCGGGTTTCGGTGCGGGCTGCCATTCCACCTGCAGCAGCGCGTTGCCGGTGCCCGCGCCCAGCTGCTCGGCCGAGACGGGCCGGGAGAGGAGGGACTCGACCGACAGCACGGGCCGGCCGTGTTCGTCGGCGACGGTGAGCGAGAGCCCGTCCTGCTGGGCGACGGGGGTGATCCGTACCCGCAGGGCCTTGGCCCCTGCGGAGTACAGGGTGACTCCGTTCCAGGCGAAGGGGAGCAGGGTCTGACCGCCGCCTTCGCGGCCCGGTATGCCGAGCAGCCCGACGTGCATGGCCGCGTCGAGCAGTGCGGGGTGGAGCCCGAACCGGGCCGCGTCCCCGCTCGCCTGCTCGGGCAGGGACACGTCGGCGTAGAGGGTGTCGCCGAGCCTCCAGGCGGAGGCGAGCCCCTGGAACACCGGCCCGTAGTGATAGCCGGCGGCCGCGAGGTCCGGGTAGGCGTCGGAGACGGGGATCTCCTCGGCTCCCGGGGGCGGCCAGCTGGTGAGTTCCTCCGCGGGGGCCGCTGCCGCCGGGGCCAGGACCCCTTCGGCGTGGCGGGTCCACGGCAGATCCGGTGCGTCGTCGGGGCGCGAGTGAACGGCCACGGTCCGGCGCCCGGATCCGTCCGCCGGGCCGACCGCGACCTGGACGGCGATACCGCCCCGCTCGGGAAGGATGAGCGGTGCCTGGAGGGTGAGCTCTTCGAGGAGGTCGCAGCCCGCGTGGGCGCCCGCGCGGAGGGCGAGCTCCACGAATCCCGTACCGGGAAGGAGGACGCTGCCCAGGACGTCGTGGTCGGTGATCCAGGCGTGCGTGCTCGCGGACAGCCGCCCGGTGAGTACGGTCCCGGCGTCGTCGGGCAGCTCCACGGCCGAGCGCAGCACGGGGTGGTCGATTCCGACCTGCCCGGTCTCCGCCGTCCCGCCGGCGGCCGCCGGAGCCGTCATCCAGTAGCGGGTGCGCTGGAAGGCATAGGTCGGCAAGTCGACGTGCCGGGTGTTGCCCGTTCCGGCGTAGAAGGCCTGCCAGTCGACGTGTACGCCGTCCACGTGCAGCCGGGCCAGAGCCGCGACCAGCGCTTCCGCCTCGGGCCGGTTCCTGCGCAGACCCGCGACGGTCACGGCCTCCTCGACGCTCTGCGCGGCCAGCCCGGTCAGGATCCCATCGGGCCCGATCTCCAGGAACCGGCTCACACCCTGCCGCTCCAACACCTGCACCGCGTCCGCGAACCGGACCGCCTCCCGCACCTGCGCCACCCAATAGTCCGCGGACTGCCACGCCTCCGACACGTCACCCGAAACCGTGGACACGACAGGTGTGCGCGGCGCGCGGAACTCCAACTCCTCCGCCACCGCCCGGAAACCGTCCAGCATCGGATCCATCAAGGCCGAGTGGAAGGCGTGCGAGACGGAGAGGCGGCTCGTTTTACGCCCGGCCCCTGCGAAGTGCTCGCCGACGGCCACAACCGCCGCCTCGACACCCGACACCACCACCGACTCCGGACCATTGACCGCCGCGATACCCACACCGTCGGTCAGCAACGGCAGGACTTCCTCCTCCGTCGCCTGGACAGCCAGCATCGCTCCCCCGGCCGGGAGTTCCTGCATCAGCCGGCCCCGCGCCACCACCAGCCGGGCCGCATCCGCCAGCGACAGCACACCCACAGCATGCGCGGCGGCCAGCTCGCCGATCGAATGCCCGGCCACCACGTCCGGCCGCACACCCCACGCCTCCACCAGCCGGAACAACGCCACCTCGAGGGCGAACAGGGCGGGCTGGGTGAGCGCGGTCGCGTTCAGCACGTCCGCGTCCTCACCCCACACCACCTCCCGCAGCGACCGCCCCAGCAACGGGTCGACCTCCGCGCACACCGCGTCGAAAGCCTCCGCGAACACCGGGAAGGAGGCATACAACTCCCGCCCCATCCCCAGCCGTTGCGCACCCTGCCCCGTGAACAGGAAGGCGGTCGAGCCCTTGGTCGCCGCCCCGCTCAGCACGCCGGGGTGATGCTGCCCTGTGGCCAGTGCCGCGAGGGCTCCCGCGCGGTCGTCGGCCAGGACGACCGCCCGGTGTTCCATCACACCGCGTGTGGTGGCGAGGGCGCGCCCGATGTCCTCGGGGTCGTACGCGTCCACCACCCCGAGCAGCGCGCCCGCCTGGCCTGCCAGCGCCGGCGCGGACTTCGCCGACACCACCCAGGGCGCGACCGGCAGTGCGACGACCGGCTCGGCCCCGGCCTCGGCGGCGACGGCCTCCTGAGGCGCTTCTTCCACGATGACGTGTGCATTGGTCCCGCTCAGCCCGAACGAGGAGATGCCGGCCCGCCGCGGCCGGCCCTCGCCGGGCCACTCCCGGGCCTCGGTGAGGAGTTCCACCTCACCCGCCGACCAGTCGATCTGCTCCGAACGCTCCCCGGCGTGCAGGGTCGGCGGCAGCACACCGTGCCGCATCGCCATCACCATCTTGATGATCCCCGCCACACCCGCCGCCGCCTGCGTGTGCCCCATGTTCGACTTCACCGAGCCCAGCCACAGCGGCCGGCCCTCCGCACGCCCCTGCCCGTACGTGGCCAGCAGCGCCTGCGCCTCGATCGGGTCGCCCAGCCGGGTACCCGTACCGTGCGCCTCCACCACGTCGACCTCGGCCGCCGTCAGTCCGGCGTCGGCGAGGGCCTGGCGGATCACCCGCTGCTGCGCCGGACCGTTCGGAGCGGTCAGGCCGTTCGACGCGCCATCCTGGTTCAGCGCCGAACCGCGCACGACGGCCAGCACCCGGTGACCGTTGCGCCGCGCGTCCGACAGCCGCTCCAGCAGCAGCACGCCCGCACCCTCGCCCCAGCCCGTACCGTCCGCGCCCGCACCGAACGACTTGCAGCGGCCGTCCACGGACAGTCCGCGCTGCTCGCTGAAGTACACGAGCATGTCGGGGGTGGACATCACGGTCACCCCGCCGGCCAGGGCCAGGGAGCACTCCCCCGACCTCAGGGCCTGGGCCGCCATGTGCAGCGCGACCAGCGACGAGGAGCAGGCGGTGTCCACCGTCACGGCCGGGCCCTCCAGGCCCAGCGTGTAGGCGACCCGGCCGGAGACGAGACTGCCCGCCGTGCCTCCGGCGTAGTCGTGGTACATCACGCCGGCGTACACACCGGTCCGGCTGCGCTTGAGGGTGGCCGGGTCGATGCCGGCCCGCTCGATGGCCTCCCAGGAGGTCTCCAGCAGCAGCCGCTGCTGCGGGTCCATGGCCTGGGCCTCGCGCGGGCTGATCCCGAAGAACGCCGGATCGAACGCGGCCGCGTCGTAGAGGAACCCGCCGTCCCGCGCGTACGACTTGCCCGGCACTCCGGGCTCCGGGTCGTACACGCCCGGGTCCCAGCCCCGGTCGTCGGGCAGGGGGGCGATGGCGTCCACGCCGTCGGCCACCAGCCGCCACAGGCCGTCGGGCGTGGTCACTCCGCCGGGGTAGCGGCAGGCCATGCCGACGATCACGACCGGATCGTCGTCCGCTGTCCGGGCGGCGGTTTCCGTCCGCGGCGCGGCGGCGGCGGTGTCCGGGGTGCCGTCGAGGAGTTCCTGCACGTACGCGGCGACCGCTTCGGCCGTCGGGTAGTCGAAGATCAGTGTGGCCGGGAGCCGCAGTCCGGTCGCCCCGTCGAGCCGGTTGCGCAGTTCGACGGCGGTCAGCGAGTCGAAGCCCAACTCGTCGAAGGCGCGCCCGGGTTCGATGGCGTCGCCCGACGGGTGGCCGAGGACGGCGGCCACCGCCGCACGGACCAGGTCGAGCACGGCGGCGGCCCGGTCGGCTCCGGTCAGTCCGGCGAGACGGCCGCGCAGGGCCGCTGAGCCGGGGCCGGAGCCGGGGCCGGAGCCGGGGCCGGTTCGGGTGGTGCGGCGGCCGGGGCCGCGGACGAGGCCGAGCAGCAGGGCGGGGGTCTCGTCGGCGTGGGCGCGGAGGACCCCCAGGTCCAGGCGCACCGGCACGGTGGCCGCGAGGCCCGAGTGCAGCGCGGCGTCGAAGAGGGCGAGGCCGCGGTCGGCGGGAAGGGCGGGGGTGCCGGACCGCCGCATCCGTTCGAGTTCGGCGGCGCCGAGGCCCGTCCCCATGCCGCCTTCGGTGTCCCACAGGCCGAAGGCCATGGAGGTGGCCGCCAGCCCGGTGGACCGGCGATCGGCGGCGAGGGCGTCGAGAAAGGCGTTGGCGGCGGCGTAGTTGGCCTGGCCGGTCGAGCCGAGGGTTCCGGCGAGGGAGGAGAAGAGGACGAACGCGGTGAGGCCGAGGCCTTCCGTCAGTTCGTGCAGGTGCCAGGCCGCGTCCGCCTTGGGTGCCAGCACGCCGCTGACCCGCTCCGGGGTCAGCGAGGTGATCACGGCGTCGTCGAGGACGCCGGCCGCGTGGACGACCCCGCGCAGCGGGTGCGCGGGGTCCACTGCGGACAAGAGGGCCGCGAGGGCGTCGCGGTCGGACACGTCGCACGCGGAGACGGCGACCTGTGCACCCAGTCCCTCCAGTTCGGCGACCAGTGCGGCCGCGCCGGGCGCGTCCGCGCCCCGCCGGCCGGCCAGCAGCAGGTGGCGCACCCCGTGCACGGCCACCAGGTGCCGCGCCACCAGCGCGCCCAGGCCTCCGGTGCCGCCGGTGATCAGGACCGTGCCGGCCGCGTCCCACACGGGCTCCGGATCGGTGGCGGCGGACGCGGCCCGGACCAGCCGGGGGACCAGTACCTTGCCCTCGCGTACGGCCAGCTCCGGTTCGCCCTGGGCCCGTACGAGGCCCGGTTCTGCGGAGCCGTCGGTGTCGAGGAGGACGAACCGGCCCGGGTTCTCCGCCTGGGCCGCGCGGATCAGACCGCGTACCGGCGCCTGGCACACGTCCACCGGATCGCCGTCACCGACCGCCACCGCGCCGCGGGTGACCACGACGAGCACGGCACGGGCGAACCGCTGGTCCGCCAGCCACGCCTGCACCACGGCCAGGACCCGGTGGGTCAGGGCGTGGGCGGCGGCGGGCACCTCCTCCTCGTCCGGCGCCACGCACTCGAAGACGACCGTGCCGTCCACCGGCCCTTCGGCCGGGAGGTCCTCCCACCGTGCCCACTCCCCCTCGCCCGGCCCGCCGGAGCCGGAGCCGGAGCCGGAGCCGGATTCTGGTCCGGCCGGCTGCCATGCGACGCGGTAGAGCGGGTCCGCGTTGTCCCGGCCGCCCGGGCGGGCCTCGTCCACCGCACGGCCCACGACCCCTCCGACCACGGCGACCGGCGCACCGTCGGCGTCCGCCATGTCCAGGGACAGGCTCTGCGGGGTGGGCCGGGAGATCCGTACGCGGGCGGCCGCCGTGCCGGCCGAGAAGAGCCGTACGTCCTTCCATACGAACGGCAGCACCGTGGCGCCGTCGTCATCGGCGCCGTCCACCAGCGCCGCGTGCATCGAGGCGTCCAGCAGCGCCGGGTGCAGCCCGTACGCACCGGCCTCCACGTCCTGCGGCAGGCAGACCTCGGCGTAGAGGTCTCCATCGAGCCG
The DNA here is from genome assembly GCF_055588085.1 of Streptomyces sp. NPDC046303. Lineage (NCBI taxonomy): Bacteria > Bacillati > Actinomycetota > Actinomycetes > Kitasatosporales > Streptomycetaceae > Streptomyces > Streptomyces sp. NPDC046303. The sequence goes on along the minus strand of NZ_JBVJFA010000007.1, from coordinate 56,119 downwards.
CCAGGCGGCCGTCAGCCCCTGGAACACCGGCCCGTAGACGAGACCGCGCTCGCTCAGGGCCTCGTACGCGCCGTCGAGGGGGACCGGCACCGCGCCGGGCGGCGGCCACGCGGTCAGATCGAACGCGGGCGCGTCCGCGCCTTCGGACAGCAGCCCTTCCGCGTGCAGCGTCCACTCGGGGTCGGGGTGGGTTTCGTCCCGGGAGTACACGCCGACCGGGCGCCGACCGGACGCGTCGGCGGCGCCCACGACGACCTGCACCGCGACGGCGCCGTCCTCGGGAAGTACGAGGGGTGCGTGGAGGGCGAGCTCTTCCAGTACGCCGCAGCCCGCGTGGTCGCCCGCGCGGAGGGCCAGTTCGACGAAGCCCGCGCCGGGGAAGAGGATCGCGTCCCGCACCACGTGGTCGGCCAGCCACGGCTGCGCTCCGACGGCGAGCCGCCCGGTGAGGACGGCGCCACCCGAGTCGGCCAGGGTCACCACCGCGCCGAGCAGCGGGTGCGCGTGGCCCGCTGCCGCCTGCACCGCGTCGATCCAGTAGCGGGTGTGCTGGAAGGGGTAGGTGGGAAGGTCGACCCGGCGTGCTCCGGTGCCCGCGTAGAAGGCCTGCCAGTCGACGTGTACGCCGTCCACGTGCAGCTGGGCCAGAGCCGTGACCAGCGCTTCCGCCTCGGGCCGGTTCCTGCGCAGACCCGCGACGGTCACGGCCTCCTCGACGCTCTGCGCGGCCAGCCCGGTCAGGATCCCATCGGGCCCGATCTCCAGGAACCGGCTCACACCCTGCCGCTCCAACACCTGCACCGCGTCCGCGAACCGGACCGCCTCCCGCACCTGCGCCACCCAGTAGTCCGCGGACTGCCACGCCTCCGACACGTCACCCGAAACCGTGGACACGACGGGTGTGCGCGGCGCGCGGAACTCCAACTCCTCCGCCACCGCACGGAAACCGTCCAGCATCGGATCCATCAAGGCCGAGTGGAAGGCGTGCGACACCGCGAGCCGGCTCGTTTTGCGTCCGGCGGCCGTGAACTGCTCACCGAGTGCGAGCACCGCGGCCTCGACACCCGACACGACCACCGACTCCGGACCGTTGACCGCCGCAATACCCACACCGTCGGTCAGCAACGGCAGGACTTCCTCCTCCGTCGCCTGGACAGCCAGCATCGCTCCCCCGGCCGGGAGTTCCTGCATCAGCCGGCCCCGCGCCACCACCAGCCGGGCCGCGTCCGCCAGCGACAGCACACCCACAACATGCGCCGCAGCCAGCTCGCCGATCGAATGCCCGGCCACCACGTCGGGCCGTACGCCCCACGCCTCCACCAGCCGGAACAACGCCACTTCCAGCGCGAACAGGGCCGGCTGGGTGAGCGCGGTCGCGTTCAACGCCTCCGCGTCCTCACCCCACACCACCTCCCGCAGCGACCGCCCCAGCAACGGGTCGACCTCCGCGCACACCGCGTCGAAGGCCTCCGCGAACACCGGGAAGGAGGTATACAACTCCCGCCCCATTCCCAGCCGTTGCGCACCCTGCCCCGTGAACAGGAAGGCGGTACGCCCACCCGGGCGCGCCTGACCGGTCTGCACCGCGGGGTGTTCTGCGCCCGCCGCGAGGGCGGCCAGTGCGTTTTCCCGGTCGCCCACGACCACGGCCCGGTGTTCGAACAGGGACCGGGAACTCGCCAGTGAGTGGCCGACGTCCGCGGGCCGGAGTTCTTCCTCGTGCACCCGCGCGAGCAGCGCCGCCGCCTGGTCCGCCAGTGCCTGCGCGGTTTTCGCCGAGAGTGCCCACGGCGCCACCGGCGGCAGCGGGTCCACCGGCTCCTCGTCGGCGGCCGCTGCCTCGGCCGGCGCCTCGGCGGGCGCCTGTTCGACGATCACGTGCGCGTTGGTCCCGCTCAGCCCGAACGAGGAGATGCCGGCCCGCCGCGGCCCGTTCCCGTCCCCGTCCGGCCACGCGCGTGCCTCGGTCAGCAGTTCCACGCGGCCTGCGGACCAGTCCACATGATCCGAGGGCGCGTCCACGTGCAGGGTCCGGGGCAGGACCCCGTGCCGCATCGCCATCACCATCTTGATGACGCCCGCGACTCCCGCCGCGGCCTGCGTGTGTCCGAAGTTGGATTTGACGGAGCCCAGCCACAGTGGCCGGTCCTGGGGCCGCTTCCTGCCGTACGTGGCCAGCAGGGCCTGCGCTTCGATCGGGTCGCCCAGCCGGGTGCCCGTGCCGTGTGCCTCGACCGCGTCGACGTCGGCGGTCGTCAGTCCGGCGTCGGCGAGGGCCTGGCGGATCACCCGTTGCTGCGCCGGGCCGTTGGGGACGGTCATGGCGCTCGACGCGCCGTCCTGGTTGACGGCCGAGCCGCTGACCAGCGCGAGCACCGGGTGGCCGTTGCGCCGCGCGTCCGAGAGCCGCTCCAGCAGCAGGACGCCCGCGCCCTCGCCCCAGCCCGTGCCGTCGGCGGCCGCCGCGAACGGCTTGCAGCGGCCGTCCGGTGCGAGCCCGCGCTGCTCGCTGAAGTACACGAGCATGTCGGGAGTGGACATCACGGTGACGCCTCCGGCCAGGGCCAGGGAGCACTCGCCCGACCGCAGGGCCTGGGCCGCCATGTGCAGGGCCACCAGCGAGGAGGAGCAGGCGGTGTCGACGGTCACGGCCGGGCCCTCCAGGCCGAGCGTGTACGCGGTGCGTCCCGAGACGAAGCTGCCCGCGCTGCCGTCGGCGTAGTCGTGGTACATCACGCCGGCGTAGACGCCCGTCCGGCTGCCCTTGAGGGTGGTCGGGTCGACCCCGGCCCGCTCGATGGCCTCCCAGGAGATCTCCAGCAGCAGCCGCTGCTGCGGGTCCATGGTCAGCGCCTCGCGCGGGCTGATCCCGAAGAACGCCGGATCGAACGCGGCCGCGTCGTAGAGGAACGCGCCGTCCCGGGCGTACGACTTGCCCGGCACTCCGGGCTGCGGGTCGTACACGTCCGGGTCCCAGCCCCGGTCGGCCGGGAACCCGGACACCGCGTCGGTGCCGTCGGCGACGAGCCGCCACAGGTCTTCCGGGGTGCCGGCGCCGCCGGGGTAGCGGCACGCCATGGCCACGATCGCGATCGGGTCGTTGCTCGCGGCGGTGAGCCGGGCGTTCTCCTCGCGCAGCCGCTCGTTGTCGGTGAGTGACTTGCGCAGGGCCGCGACGACCTGTTCCACCGATGTGCTCACGTCATCCTCATCATTCGGATCGGGGATCAGGGGGATCAGCTGAGTTCGCCGCCGGCCAGGGCGGCGCGTACGAGGTCGTCCACGTCCATCTCGCCGATGGCCGGGCCCTGTTGCGCCGGGGCGGCGGCGGAAGCCCGGGCGGCGCCGGTCTCGGCCGGTGCCGTCTGCGCCAGGCCGAGCAGGGCGTCGAGGAGGCCGGACGCGCGCAGCCGCGCGGCCGGGATCGACAGCAGGGCCCGCCTGATGGCGTCCTCGTCGAGCGGCTCCGCCGCCGCTTCGGCGGCCGGCTCGGGCTCCAGTTCCTCCCGCAGGAACCCGCCCAGGGCGGCCGAGTTGGGGTAGTCGAACATCAGCGTGGCGGGCAGCCGCAGCCCGGTCGCCTTCTGGAGCCGGTTGCGGAGTTCGATGGCCCCGAGGGAGTCCAGGCCGAGTTCGGTGAAGCCGCGGTCGGCCGCGACCCCCGCCGGGTCGCCGTGGCCGAGTACGGCGGCCGCGTGGCCCCGTACCAGTTCCTCCACGTAGCGGGCCCGCTCCGGCCCGGCGGGCAGCCCGGCCAGCTTGCGCCGGACCAGGGAGCCGCCGCTGTCGCCGGATCCCGCGGACGGGACCGCGGTGGGCTTGGCGGTGGTCTTGCGGACGGGCGGTCCCGCCACCGCCCTCAGCAGGGCCGGGATCTCGTCGGCTCGCGCGCGCAGCGCGGCACGGTCGAGCCGGACGGGGGCGAGCAGGGCCTCGTCCCGGGCGAGCGCCGCGTCGAACAGGGCCAGCCCGTCGTCGAAGGACAGCTCCAGCACCCCGGAGCGGCCCATCCGGCGCAGGTCTGCCTCGGTGAGCTCCGGGCCCTCGCCGACCGTGCCCTCCCACAGGCCCCAGGCCAGCGAGGTCGCGGCGAGACCGGCGGCGCGGCGGTCGGCGGCCAGGGAGTCGAGGAAGACGTTCGCCGCGGCGTAGGTGGCCTGTCCGGCGGCCAGGATCTGGCCGCCGGCCGAGGAGTAGAGCACGAAGGCGGCCAGTCCGAGGTCCTTGGTCAGCTCGTGGAGGTGCCAGGCGGCGTCCACCTTGGGCCGCAGGACCCGGCTCACCTGCTCCTGGGTGACCGCGCCGACCAGGGCGTTGTCCATGACTCCGGCGGCGTGCACGACACCGGTCAGCGGGTGCGCGGCGGGGATCTCGTCGAGCAGTGCCGCCAGCGCGTACCGGTCGGCGGCGTCGACCGCGGCGATCCGTACGGTGGCGCCCGACGCGGCGAGTTCCTTGCGGAGTTCCCCGGCTCCGGGGGCTTCCGTACCGCGCCGGCTGGTCAGTACGAGGTGGCGTACGCCGTGCTCGGCGACCAGGTGCCGGGCGAGCACCCCGCCCAGCAGGCCGGTGCCCCCGGTGATCAGGACGGTGCCGTCCGGGTTCCAGTGCGGGGCCGCGGCGTCCGTGGCGGGGGTGGTGGGGGTGGCAGGGGTGGTGGCGGTGTAGCGGGGTACGAGGATCCGGCCGGACCGGAGGGCGATCTCCGTCTCGGCGGTGGCGACGGCCGCGGGCAGGGCCTGCGCCGACTCCTCCGTCCCGTCGAGGTCGACGACGGTGAAGCGGCCCGGGTTCTCGGCCTGCGCGGCGCGCAACACGCCCCACAGCGGGGCCTGTACGCAGTCCACGGTGGCGCCGGGGCCGACGGGTACGGCGTTCCGAGTGACGAGCACCAGCCGGGAGTCGGCGAACCGCTCGTCGGCCAGCCACTGCCCGAGCCCGTCGAGCAGCCGGCCCACGGAGGTGCGGACCTGTTCGGGCACGCCGCCGGTGGTTCCGAAGACGTCGGAGACATCGGAGACGTCGGGCGCGCTGAGGACGACCGTGCCCGGCGCGTGCGGTGACGGGGCGAGGTCGGCGAGCGAGCCGACCGTCCGGAGGCCGAGGAGGGCGGGGAGACCAGGGAGGGCGGGGAGGGCGGAGCCCACCACCACCCAGTCGTCGGCGGAGACCGCCGCCCGGGAGGGCTCGTACGGCTGCCAGTCGACGCGGAACAGGTCCGCGCGGCGGCTGTCGCCGCCCGCCAGCTGCTCGGCGGACACCTCGCGCACCACCAGGGACCCGACCGTGGCCACGGGCTCACCGGTCGGCGCGGTGATCCGCAGGGCGAGGGCGTCGGGGCCGGGTTTGGTCAGCCGCACCCGCAGGGCGGCGGCGCCGGAAGCGTGCAGGGTGACGTCGTTCCACACGAAGGGCAGCGCGGCGCGGACAGGCCCGCCACCCCCACCGTCGCCGTCACCGTCGCCGTCACCGTCGCCGTCACCGTCGAAGATGCGCTCCGCGTGCAGGGCCGCGTCGAGCAGTGCGGGATGCAGGGCGAACGCGGCGGCCTCGGTCCGGGCGTGGTCGGGCAGCGAGATCTCGGCGTACAGCTCGTCGCCGCGCCGCCAGGCGGCCGTGAGGCCCTGGAAGACCGGTCCGTAGCCGTACCCGAGTCCGGCGAGGTCCTCGTACATCCCGCTCACGTCGACCGGGTGGGCGCCGGCCGGGGGCCAGGCCTCCGGATCGGCGTCGGGGACCGCCGGCTCGGGGGCGAGCACACCGCGGGCGTTGCGGCTCCACGGGGCGTCGGGGTCGAGGTCCTCGGCGCGTGAGTAGAGGGTGACGTCGCGCCGTCCCGAAGCGTCCGCCTCGCCCACGACGACCTGCACGGCGACTCCGGTGTTCCCGGGCAGCAGCAGCGGGGTCTCCTGGGTCAGCTCCTCCAAGCGGGCGCAGCCCGCCTCGTGTCCGGCGCGCAGCGCCATCTCGACGTACGCGGTACCGGGCAGCAGCACGCTGCCGTGCACGGCGTGGTCGGCGAGCCAGGGGTGGGTGGGGACGGAGATCCGGCCGGTGAGCACGGGGGCGCCGGTCTCGGGCGAGACGACGACCGCGCTGAGCAGCGGGTGCCCGGCGGGCTGCTGGCCCAGTCCGGTCGCGTCACCGACCGCGGCGGGCGCCTCGAGCCAGTAGCGGGTGCGCCGGAAGGGGTAGGTGGGGAGGTCGACGCGGCGGCGGGTGCCGGTACCGGCGAAGAAGGCCTGCCAGTCGACGGCCGCCCCGTGCACGTGGAGCTGTGCGAGCGCGGTGAGCAGGGTCTGCGCCTCCGGCCGGTTCTTGCGCAGGCCCGCGACGAGTACGGCGTCGTCGGCGCTCTGCGCGGCCAGGCCGGTGAGGATGCCGTCGGGTCCGATCTCCAGGAACCGGGTCACGCCCTGCTGTTCCAGGGTGCGCACGGCGTCGGTGAAGCGGACGGCCTCGCGGACCTGGCCGACCCAGTACTCGGGAGACTGCCAGGCCTCGCAGGACGCGCCGGTCACCGTGGAGACGACGGGGATGCGCGGCGGGCTGAACCTCACTTCCTGTGCCACGGACCGGAATTCGTCCAGCATCGGGTCCATCAGCGCCGAGTGGAAGGCGTGCGAGACGGCGAGGCGGCTGGTCTTGCGGCCGGCGGCGGTGAACTGCTCGCCGAGCGCGAGCACGGCTGCCTCGACGCCCGAGACGACCACCGACCGTGGACCGTTGACGGCCGCGATGCCGACCCCGTCGGTGAGCAGCGGCAGGACCTCCTCCTCCGTCGCCTGGACGGCGAGCATCGCGCCCCCGGCGGGCAGCGCCTGCATCAGCCGGCCGCGGGCCACCACCAGCCGGGCCGCGTCCGCCAGCGACAGCACCCCGACGGCATGTGCCGCGGCGAGCTCGCCGATCGAATGCCCGGCGACCACGTCGGGCCGTACGCCCCACGTCTCCACCAGCCGGAACAGCGCCACTTCGAGGGCGAACAGGGCGGGCTGGGTGAGCGCGGTCGCGTTCAGCTCCTCCGCTTCCCCGCCCCAGACGACCGCACGCAGTGACCGTCCCAGCAGCGGGTCGATCTCCGCGCACACCGTGTCGAAGGCGGCCGCGAAGACGGGGAAGGAGGCGTACAGCTCACGCCCCATGCCGAGCCGTTGCGCACCCTGACCGGTGAACAGGAACGCCGTCCGCCCGCCGGACCGGGCGGAGCCCCGTACGCTGCCGCCGTCCCCCTCGATCTCTTCGAGGAAGGCCTCGAGCCCGTTCAGCGCGCTCTCCGCGTCCGCGGCCAGGACGACCGCGCGGTGTTCCAGCGCCGCCCGGCCCGTGGCCAGGCTGTACGCCACGTCGCCGAGGTCCGGTGCCGGGCCGGCGAGCAGGCGGGCGTGGAGTTCGCGTGCCTGGCGTGCCGGGCCGTCCGCGTCGGAGCCGGAAAGCAGCAGCGGCCATACGGCAGGGGTCACGCCGGGGAGCGGGGCCGGGGCCGCGGCCGGCTCCGGGGCCTCCTCGACGATCAGGTGGGCGTTGGTGCCGCTGAGACCGAACGAGGACACGGTGGCCCGGCGCGGCCGGTCCGCCCGCCGGGGCCAAGGCCTGGCCTCGGTGAGGAGCCGTACGTTCCCGGCGTCCCAGTCGACCTCGGGCGAAGGCACGTCCACATGGAGGGTCTTGGGCATCAGGCCGTTGCGCAGGGCCATGACGGACTTGATGACACCGCTGACGCCGGCCGCGGCCTGGGCGTGTCCGATGTTGGACTTGATGGAGCCCAGCCACACCGGGTCGTCGGCGGGCCGCCCCCGGCCGTACGTGGCGAGCAGCGCCTGCGCCTCGATCGGGTCGCCGAGCCGGGTGCCCGTGCCGTGGCCCTCGACCAGGTCCACGTCGGAGGTGGTGAGGCCGCAGGTGGCCAGGGCGCGCTGGATGACGCGCTGCTGCGAGGGGCCGTTGGGGGCGGTCAGTCCGTTGCTGGCGCCGTCCTGGTTGATGGCCGAGCCGCGGATCACGGCGAGGACCTCGTGGCCCAGGCGCTGCGCGTCGGAGAGGCGTTCGACGAGGAGCAGGCCGACGCCCTCCGCCCAGCCCGTGCCGTCCGCGGCGCCCGCGAAGGCCTTGCACCGGCCGTCGGCGGACAGGCCGCGCTGCTGGGCGAACTCGACGTAGATCTCGGGCGTGGACATCACCGTGACACCGCCGGCCAGCGCCATGCCGACCTCTCCGCGGCGCAGCGCCTGGCAGGCCATGTGGAGGGCGACCAGCGAGGAGGAGCAGGCCGTGTCCACGCTGACGGCGGGGCCTTCGAGGCCCAGCGCGTAGGCGACGCGGCCGGTCAGGATGGAGGCCGCGGTGCCGTTGCCGAGGTAGCCGGCGACGTCGTCGGGGATGTGCTGGAGGCGCGAGCCGTAGTCGTGGTACATGACGCCCGCGTAGACGCCGGTCTGGCTGCCGCGCATCGTCGTGGGGTCGATGCCGGCGCGTTCGAAGGCCTCCCAGGCCGCCTGGAGCAGCAGCCGCTGCTGCGGGTCCATGGCGATGGCCTCGCGGGGGCTGATGCCGAAGAACGCGGGGTCGAACTCGGCCGCGTCGTAGAGGAATCCGCCGTCGCGGGCGTACGTCTTCCCGTGCAGGCCGGGCTCCGGGTCGTAGAGGGCGTCGGTGTCCCAGCCCCGGCCGGCGGGGAAGCCGGCGATCGCGTCGCGTCCTTCGGCGACGAGCTCCCACAGGTCCTCCGCGGAGCGCACGCCTCCGGGGAAGCGGCAGCTGATCCCGACGATGGCGATGGGTTCGTCGTCCGCGAGGGCTGTCGGGGCCGCGGGCTGTTCGGGGGCCGCTTCCGGGGCCGCGCCGCCGAGTTCGGTGTCGAGGTGGTCGGCGATGGCGCGGGCGGTCGGGTGGTCGAAGACGAGGGTGACGGGCAGGCGCAGTCCGGTGGCGGTGTTCAGCGCGTTGCGCAGTTCCACGGCGGCGAGCGAGTCGAAGCCCAGTTCCTTGAAGGCGCGGTCCGCTCCGACGGTGTCCGTGGAGGCGTGGCCGAGGACGGCGGCGACCTGGGTGGCGACGAGGTCGAGGAGGGCCCGGCGGCGTTCGGCGGCGCCGAGCGGGGCCAGCCTGCGGGCGAGGCCGTCGCCGGCGGGTGCGGTGTTCGCCGCGCTGCGGCGGGCGGCGGGCCGGCCGGCGGCCGCGGCGGCGCGCAGCAGCGGCGGGAGGTCGGTACCGCGGGCGTGCAGGGCGGCGGGGTCGACCTGGAGGGGGGCGAGCAGGGCGTGCCGGGTACGCAGGGCCTCGTCGAAGAGGGCGAGTCCGCGGTCGGCGGGGAGGGCGGGCAGGCCGAGCCGGTTCATCTTCTCGACGTCGGCGTCGGTGAGTTCGCCGCCGAGGCCGGTGTTGACCGCCCACAGCCCGTACGCGAGGGAGGTGGCGGGGAGGCCGGCCGCCCGGCGGTGGGCGGCGAGCGCGTCCAGGAAGACGTTCGCCGCGGCGTAGTTGCCCTGTCCGGCGGGCAGGACGAGTCCGCCGGCCGAGGAGAACATCACGAAGGCGGTCAGGTCGAGGCCCTCGGTGAGTTCGTGCAGGTGCCAGGCGGCGTCCGCCTTGGGCCGCAGGGCGGTGTCCAGGCGGTCGGGGGTGAGGGTGCCGATCAGCCCGGGGTCGACCACGCCCGCCGCGTGGACGACGCCGGTGAGCGGGTGCGCGTCGGGGATCGACCCGAGTACGCCGGCCAGGGCGGTGCGGTCGGCGGCGTCGCAGGCCGCGACGCGGACGCCCTCGGCTCCGGCTGCGAGGAGCCGCTCGCGCAGTGCGGCGGCGCCGGGGGCCTGCGGGCCGCGGCGGCTGGTGAGCAGCAGGTGGCGTACGCCGTGCCGGGTGACGAGGTGGTGGGCGAGGCGGGCGCCGAGTCCGCCGGTGCCGCCGGTGATGAGGACGGTGCCGTCGCCGGTCCAGGGGGTGTCCGCCTCGGGGACGGCGGTCGGCAGCAGCCGCGGGACGAGGAAACGGCCGTCGCGCAGGGCGAGTTCGGGCTCGCCGTGGGCCAGGGCGGCGGCCGCGACGGCGGGGAAGTCCGCCGGGTCGATGTCCGGGTCGGTGTCGAGCAGGATGATCCGGCCCGGGTTCTCGGCCTGCGCCGCCCGGACGATGCCCCACACGGGGGCCTGGCTGAGGTCGGGAGCGGTGTCCGCGCCGGTGGCGACCGCTCCGCGGGTGACGACGACCAGGGTGGTGAACTCGAACCGCTCGTCCGTCAGCCAGGACTGCAGCAGGCCCAGTACGTACGAGCTGACGGTGCGCGTGGCTTCGAGCACGGGACGGCGCACGGGGGTGGGGCAGCAGGCCAGGACGACGGCCGACGGGTCGCCGAGGATGGCCAGCCCGTACTCGTCGAGGACCACGAGGGAGGAGCTGTGGACGGGTTCGGCCGGCTCGGGGAGCGGGGTCCACTCGATGTGGTGCAGGGCGTCGGAGAGGGGGCCGCCGGCCGGTTCCAGCTGGCCGGCGGAGACGGGCCGGCAGATCAGCGAGGCCACGGTCATCACGGGGCGGCCGGTCTCGTCGGCGACGACCATCGCCGATTCCTCGGCCCCGCGGATCCGGCGTACGTACACGCGCAGGGCCGCGGCTCCCGTCGCGTGCAGGGCGACCCCGCTCCAGGCGAAGGGCAGCAGCGCCTCGGTGCCGCCCTCGCCCTGGTCGACGAGGACGTCCACGTGCATGGCGGTGTCCAGGAGCGCCGGGTGCAGGCCGTAGCCTGCGGCCTCGCCGCGCACCGCGTCGGGCAGGGCGACCTCGGCGAACAGTTCGTCGCCGCGCCGCCAGGCCGCCGTGAGGCCCTGGAAGGCGGGCCCGTAGCCGTATCCGCGCTCGCGCAGGCTCTCGTACGCCCCGGTCACCTCGACGGGGGTGGCGCCGTGCGGCGGCCACTGGGTGAGGTCGGCGTCGACGTGCGGCGGCGTGCCGGTGGTGAGGAAGCCGGTGGCGTGACGGGTCCAGGCGCCTTCGGGGGCGCCGTCCGGACGGGAGTGGATGTGCAGGGGGCGGCGGCCCGACGCGTCGGGGGCGCCGGCGGTGACGCGCAGGGCGGCGCCGCGGGCGGCGGGCAGGACGAGCGGCGCTTCGAGGGTCAGTTCCTCCAGGACGTCGCAGCCCACCTGGTCGCCGAGGCGTACGGCGAGCTCGACGAAGCCGGTGCCGGGCAGCAGGACGGCTCCGTGCACGGCGTGGTCGGCGATCCAGGGCTGTCCGGCGGCCGAGAGCCGGCCGGTCAGGACGACGGTGCCGGACTCGGGCGCCACGACGGCCGCGCTGAGGAGGGGGTGTTCGACCGGGTCGAGACCGGCCGAGCCGAGGTCTCCGGTGGCGGCGGGTACGTCGAGCCAGTAGCGGTCCCGCTGGAAGGCGTAGGTGGGCAGGTCGACGAGGGTGCCGGGACGGGGCCGGGCAGAGCTGCCGAGCACGGCGGGCCAGTCGACGGCGCTGCCGTGCGCCCAGGCCGCGCCGATGCCGGTGAGGGCTTCGCGGGCCTCGTCGCGGTCGCGGCGCAGCAGGGGGACGAAGGCGGTGTCCTCGTGGGTGGCCGAGCCCGCGCCGAGCGCGGTGAGGACGGCGTCGGGGCCGATCTCGACGAAGGTGCGGACGCCCAGCTCCTCGGCCCGGCGTACCGCGTCGGCGAAGCGGACGGCCTCGCGGACCTGGCGGACCCAGTAGGCGGGCGACTGCCACGGCGCGGAGGTCTCGCCGGTGACGGTGGAGACGACCGGGATGCGCGGCTCGTGGAACGTCAACCGTGCGGCCACGGCCGCGAACTCCTCGAGCATGGGTTCCATCAGCGCCGAGTGGAAGGCGTGCGAGACGGACAGGCGGCTGGTCTTGCGTCCGGCGGCGGCGAAGTGCGCGCCGAGTGCGACGGCGGCCGCTTCGGTGCCCGACACCACCACCGACCGCGGCCCGTTGACGGCCGCGATGCCCACGCCGTCGGTGAGCAGCGGCAGGACTTCCTCCTCCGCCGCCTGGACGGCGACCATCGCGCCGCCGGCGGGCAGCGCCTGCATCAACCGGCCGCGGGCGACGACGAGTTCCGCCGCGTCGGCGAGGGACAGGACGCCCGCGGCGTGCGCGGCGGCCAGCTCGCCGATCGAGTGCCCGGCCAGTACGTCGGGCCGCAGGCCCCAGGTTTCGGCCAGCCGGAACAGCGCCACTTCGAGGGCGAACAGGGCGGGCTGGGCGAGGGCGGTGGCGTTCAGCGCGTCCGCGTCCGTACCCCAGACCACGGCGCGCAGCGGCTGCCCGAGGTGCCGGTCGAGCTCCGCGCACGCGGCGTCGAAGGCCGCGGCGAAGACGGGGAAGGCGGCGTACAGGTCGCGGCCCATGCCGAGCCGCTGGGCTCCCTGGCCGGTGAAGAGGAAGGCGGTCTTGGCGTCCTGGGCCACCGCGGCGCCCGCGAGGAGCTCCAGCGAGCGGGAGAGCTCGGTGCGGTCGGCGCCCAGGGCGACGGCGCGGTGTTCCAGCGCCGCCCGTCCGGTGGCCAGGACGTGGGCGGCGGGGGCCAGTTCGCCGTCGGAGAGCGAGTCCAGGCGTTCCCGGAGCCGGTCGGCCTGGGCGCGCAGGGCCTCGGGGGTGGCTCCGGAGACCGTCCAGGGGACGGCGGGGAGCGCGGCCCCCGGCAGGGCCTCGACGGCCGCATCGGTGTCCGCCGGGGCCGCCGGGGCCTGCTCGATGATCACGTGGGCGTTGGTCCCGCTGATCCCGAAGGAGGACACGCCGGCCCGCCGCACCCCGGCCGGTGCGGGAGTCCAGGCGCGTGCCTCGGTGAGGAGTTCCACCTCACCGGCGGACCAGTCCACCTGCTCGGACGGGGTGTCTGCGTGGAGGGTGCGGGGCAGCACGCCGTGCTCCATGGCCAGGACCATCTTGATGATCCCCGCGACACCGGCCGCGGCCTGCGTGTGGCCCATGTTGGACTTGACGGAGCCCAGCCACAGGGGCCGGCCCTCGGGGCGTTCCTGCCCGTAGGTCTCCAGCAGGGCCTGCGCCTCGATCGGGTCGCCCAGCCGGGTGCCCGTGCCGTGCGCCTCCACCACGTCGACCTCGGCCGCCGTCAGGCCGGCGTCGGCGAGGGCCTGGCGGATCACCCGCTGCTGCGCCGGACCGTTCGGAGCGGTCAGGCCGTTCGACGCGCCATCCTGGTTCAGCGCCGAACCGCGCACGACGGCCAGCACCCGGTGACCGTTGCGCCGCGCGTCCGACAGCCGCTCCAGCAGCAGCACACCCGCACCCTCACCCCAGCCCGTACCGTCCGCGCCCGCACCGAACGACTTGCAGCGGCCGTCGGAGGCGAGGCCGCGCTGGCGGCTCATGTCGAGGAAGGTGTCCGGGGTGGACATGACCGTGACCCCGCCCGCGAGGGCCAGCGAGCACTCCCCGGCGCGCAGCGAACGGGCCGCCATGTGCAGGGCCACCAGTGAGGAGGAGCAGGCGGTGTCCACGCTGATCGCCGGGCCTTCCAGGCCCAGGGCGTAGGCGACCCGGCCGGAGACCACGCTCGCGAGGCTGCCGTTGCCGTGGTAGCCGGCCACGTCCTCGGGGAGCGGGCCGAGCCGCAGCCCCCAGTCGTGGTACATCACCCCGGCGAAGACGCCGGTGCTGCTGCCCTTGACGGACCGGGGGTCGATCCCGGCGCGTTCGAAGGTCTCCCAGGCGACCTCGAGCAGCAGCCGCTGCTGCGGGTCCATGGCCTGGGCCTCGCGCGGGCTGATCCCGAAGAACGCCGGGTCGAACCGGGCGGCGTCGTAGAGGAATCCGCCCTCGGTGGAGTACGTCTTGCCGGGCTTGCCGATCTCCGGGTCGTACAGGTCGCCGGCCCAGCCGCGGTCGGCGGGGAAGGGGCCGATGGCGTCGGCGCCTTCCGCGACGAGCTGCCACAGCTCTTCGGGGGAGCCCACCCCGCCGGGATAGCGGCAGGCCATGCCGACGATCACGACCGGGTCGGCGGCGACAGCGGTGCCGGTGCCCGTGCCCGCCGGGGCGGGGGCGGGGGCGGCGGCGTGGGCCGGGGCCGCCGAGCCGACGAGCTTGGTCACCAGGTGTTCGGCCAGCGCGGTCGCCGTCGGGTAGTCGAAGGTGAGGGTGGCGCTGAGCCGCAGGCCGGTCGCGGCGCCGAGCCGGTTGCGCAGTTCGACGGCGGCCAGTGAGTCGAAGCCGGTCTCGGTGAACGCCCGGTTCGCGGTGACCTCTTCGGCGCTCTGGTAGCCGAGGACGGCCGCGGCCTCGGTGCGGACCAGCCGCAGGACGGTGGCGAGCCGGTCGGCCGCGCCGAGTTCCGCGAGGCTCGCGCCGAGCGGCACGTCGGCACGGCGGGGGGAGCCCGCGGCCGCCGGGCGGCGTGCGGCGGTCCGGACGAGGCCCCGCAGCAGGAGGGGCGCACCGTCGCCGCGGCTGCGCACGGCGCGGTGGTTGACCCGTACGGGGACCACGGCCGGCTCGTGGCCGGCCAGGGCCCGGTCCAGCCGGTCCAGGTTCTCCTCGAAGGTCAGCGAGTCGAGGCCGAGGCGCTCGATGCGGGTGAGGGCCGCCGCGTCGAGGGTGGCGCCCATGCCGCCGCCACCGGCCCACAGGCCCCAGGCGAGCGAGGTGACGACCTGGCCGGCCGCCGCGCGGTGGGCGGCCAGGGCGTCCAGGAAGAGGTTGGCGGCGGCGTAGTTGCCCTGGCCGGCGCCGTCGAGGACGGTCGAGGCGGAGGAGAAGAGGACGAACGCGGTCAGGTCCAGGCCCGCGGTCAGTTCGTGGAGGTTCCAGGCGGCGTCCGCCTTGGGGCGCATCACGGTGTCGAGGCGCTGCGGGGTGAGGTCGCCGGTCAGGCCGTCGTCGATGACTCCGGCGGCGTGCACCACGGCGCGCAGCGGGTGCGCGGCCGGAATCGCGGCGAGCAGCGCGGCCAGGGCGTCTCGGTCGGCGGCATCGGCGGCCGTGACGGTGGCCTCGGCGCCCAGGGCGGCGAGCTCGGAGACGAGTGCGCGTGCGCCGGGGGCGTCGGGGCCGCGTCTGCTGGTCAGCAGGAGGTGGCGGACGCCGTGCCGCCGGACGAGGTGGCGGGCGAGTGCGGCGCCGACGCCGCCGGTGCCGCCGGTGATCAGTACGGTGCCCGTGGCGTCCCAGGGGGCGGGGCGCTCCTCGTCGGCGGGGGGTACGGCGGCCAGCCTCGGCACGTACGACCCGGCTCCGCGCAGGGCGAGTTCGGGTTCGGTGGCGGCGGCGAGCGCCCGGCCGAGCGCGGGGAGTGCGGCCTCATCGGTGTCGACGAGGGTGAAGCGGCCGGGGTTCTCCGCCTCGGCGGAGCGTACGAGGCCCCAGACGGGCGCCTGGGCGAGGTCGAGGCCGGTACCGGGGACGGCGGCGCCGTTGCGGGTGACGACGGCCAGCCGGGAGTCGGCGTAGCGGTCGTCCGCCAGCCAGGTCTGCAGGGCGGCCAGCGCGTCGGCGGCCACGGTCCGGACGGCGGCGGTCAGTTCGCCGCCGTCCGGGGTCGGGAGGGTGCGGTAGACGACGACGGGCGGCACGGGCCCGCCGGCGGGATCCACCACGTCGGCGAATTCCGCGAACTGTACCGGTTCCGCGGGCAGTTCGATGGAGTTCCACTGGACGTGCAGCAGCGGGTCGGGGCGGTCTGCCGCGAGCTGCGCCCCGGTGGCGGCGCGCAGCAGCAGGGAGTCGATCCGGGCTACGGGGGCGCCGTCGGCGTCGGCGACCGTCACCGTGAGTTCCTCGCGGCCGCGCGCGGTGATCCGTACCCGGACGGCGGCGGCGCCGCCCGCGTAGAGCGCGACCCCGTTCCAGGAGAAGGGGATCCACGTCCCCTCGGGGCGGTCGCCGCCGGCCGCGAGGGCGTGGTCGGCGGGATGGAGGGCCGCGTCCAGCAGGGCCGGGTGCAGTCCGTAGCCGGCGGTGTCCGCCCGGGTCGGCTGCGGGGGCTCGACCTCGGCGAAGACCTCGCCGTCGCGGAGCCAGGCGGCCCGTACGCCGTGGAAGGCGGGCCCGTAGCCGTAGCCCTCGTCCGCCATGTCCGCGTAGAGGCCGCTGACGTCCAGCGGGACGGCCCCGGCCGGGGGCCACGGGCCGGAGAGGGCCTCCGTGTCCGCTGCGGGGGCGGCGGGTGCCAGGACGCCGGTGGCGTGGCGGACCCACTCGTCCTCGGGGTGCCCGGGGTCGTCGGCGTGCTCGGCGCCGTCCGGGCGGGAGTAGCACGCGACGGCGCGGCGGCCGTCCTCGTCGGGGGCGGCGACCACGACCTGGAGCGCCACTGCGCCCGAGGCGGGCAGGACCAGCGGCGACTGGAGCGTCAGCTCCTCGACCAGCGTGCAGCCGGTCTCCGCGGCGGCCCGCAGGGCGAGTTCCACGAAGGCGGTGCCGGGCAGCAGGGTGACCCCGGCGATGGTGTGGTCGGCGATCCACGGGTGGGTGCGCGGTGACAGGCGGCCGGTCAGGACGGTGCCCCCGGCGCCCGCGAGGTCGACGACCGATCCCAGCAGCGGGTGCCGGGCGGCGAGCTGGCCCAGGCCGGACGGGTCGCCGCCGGCCCGCTCGGGGGTGAGCCAGTACCGCCGGGTGCGGAAGGCGTAGGTGGGCAGGTCGACGCGGCGCGTGGCGCGGCCCGCGTAGACGGCATTCCAGTCGAGCGCGGCGCCGCGGGTGTGGGCGAGGGCGGCGGCCCCCAGCGCCTCGCGGACCTCGTCCCTGCCCGCGCGCAGCACGGGTGCGAAGACGGTGTCGGCCTCGCGCTCCTGGGGCAGGCAGTGCGGGCCGAGCGCGCTGAGGACGCCGTCGGGGCCGAGCTCCAGGAAGGTGCGTACGCCGCCCCGCACGGTCAGCCAGTCGACGGCGTCGGCGAAGCGGACGGCCTCGCGGGCGTGGCCGGTCCAGTAGTCGGGGGAGGTGAGCTCCTCGGTGGTCGCGAGCCGTCCGGTGACGGTGGAGACCAGGGGGATGCGCGGGGCGCGGTAGCCGAGGACGCCCGCGATCCGCCGGAACTCGGCGAGCATCGGTTCCATCAGCGGCGAGTGGAAGGCGTGGCTGACCTGGAGCCGCTTGGTCTTGCGGCCCTGGGCGGCGAACCGCTCGGCGAGGGCGAGTACGGCGTGCTCCTCGCCCGAGAGGACCACGGAATCGGGGCCGTTGACGGCGGCGACGGCTACGGCGACCTGGGCACCGGAGCCGTCGGCCCCGGCCCCGGCCTCGGCCCCGGCCCCGGCCCCGGCCTCGAGGAACGGGAGTACCTCCGCCTCGGTGGCCTGGACGGCGACCATGGCGCCGCCCCGGGGCAGCTCCTGCATGAGCCGGCCGCGCGCGGCGACGAGGGTGGCCGCGTCCTCCAGGTTGAGGACGCCCGCGGCGTGGGCGGCCGCGATCTCGCCGATGGAGTGGCCGGCCAGGAAGTCCGGGCGGATCCCCCAGGATTCGACGAGCCGGAACAGGGCGGTCTCGACCGCGAAGAGGGCGGTCTGCGCGTAGCGGGTCTCGTCGAGGAGCGCGGCGGCCCCGGTGCCCGGTTCGGCGAAGAGGACGTCCCACAGGGAGGTGTCGAGCTGGAGGTCGAGCCAGCCGATGGCGTCGGCGAGGGCGTCCGCGAACACGGGCTGGGTGTCGTACAGCCGCCGTCCCATGGCCAGGCGCTGGCTGCCCTGGCCGGTGAAGAGGAACGCGAGACGCCCGGAGGGGACCGTTCCGGTCCGGGTGGAGGGGGTGGCCTCCCCTTCGGCCAGGGCGCGCAGGCCGGCCAGGAGCTCCTCCCGGTCGGCCGCCAGGACGGCGGCCCGGTGCTCCAGGGCGGCCCGCCCGGTGCCGAGAGCGTGGCCGAGGTCCGCCGGGGCGAGCTCGGGCCGGGCGGCCACGAACTCCGCGAGCCGCTCGGCCTGCGCCCGCAGCCCTTCGCCGGAGCGCCCGCTGACGCCCACGAGCGCGAGGGGCGCGGCGCCGCCCGCGTCGCCGGACGCCCCGGCGGTGTCCGCGCCACCGTCCCCCGCGAGGGGCACTGCGGCGGGCACCGCGACGGGCCCCGCGGCCCCGCCGCCGCCGGGCTCGCGCGGCGGCTCCTCCACGATGACGTGCGCGTTGGTGCCGCTGATCCCGAAGCCGGAGACGCCCGCCCGGCGCGGCCGGTCCTCCTGCGCCGGCCACGGCACGGGTTCGGTGAGCAGCCGTACGGTCCCGGCGGACCAGTCGACGTTGCCGGTGGGCGCGTCGACGTGCAGGGTGCGCGGGAGTACGCCGTGCCGCATCGCCATGATCATCTTCATCAGGCCGGCCACCCCGGCCGCGGCCTGGGTGTGCCCGAGGTTGGACTTCACCGAGCCGAGCCACAGCGGCCGCTCCTCGGGCCGGTCCCTGCCGTACGTGGCGATCAGCGCCCGGGCCTCGATCGGGTCGCCCAGGGTGGTCCCGGTGCCGTGCGCCTCGACCGCGTCGACCTCGTCGCCCGACAGTCCCGCGTCGGCGAGGGCCTGGAGGATGACGCGCTGCTGCGCGGTGCCGCTGGGGGCGGTGAGCCCGTTGCTGGCGCCGTCCTGGTTGACGGCCGACCCGCGGATGACGGCGAGGACCCGGTGCCCGTTGCGCTGGGC
Source organism: Streptomyces sp. NPDC046303 (assembly GCF_055588085.1). NCBI lineage: Bacteria > Bacillati > Actinomycetota > Actinomycetes > Kitasatosporales > Streptomycetaceae > Streptomyces > Streptomyces sp. NPDC046303. The sequence goes on along the minus strand of NZ_JBVJFA010000007.1, from coordinate 37,517 downwards.
GTCGCCGAGCCGCTCCACCACCAGCAGGCCGACGCCCTCGGCGAAGGAGGTGCCGTCGGCGGCCGCCGCGAAGGCCTTGATCTGCCCGTCCGGGGCGAGCCCGCGCTGCCTGCTGAACTCGGTGAACAGGCCGGGCGTGCTCAGGACGGTGACACCGCCGGCCAGCGCCATGGAGCACTCGCCGCGGCGCAGCGACTGCACGGCCAGGTGCAGGGAGACCAGTGATCCGGAGCACGCGGTGTCGACGGTGAGCGCCGGGCCCTCCAGGCCGAGCGCGTAGGCCACGCGCCCGGAGGTGACGCTGAGCGCGCCGCCGGTGACGAGGTAGCCGGTCAGGCTCTCGGGGGCGTCCTGCACCCGCGGCCCGTACTCGGAGGGGCCGGCGCCGATGAACACGCCGGTGCGGCTGCCGCGCAGCGAGGTGGGGTCGATGCCGGTGCGCTCGAGGGCCTCCCAGGCCGTCTCCAGCAGCAGCCGCTGCTGGGGGTCCATGGCGAGCGCCTCGCGCGGGCTGATCCCGAAGAACTCGGCGTCGAACTCGGGGGCGTCGTGCAGGAATCCGCCGGTGCGGGTGTAGCAGGTGCCGGGCACGGTGGGATCGTCGTCGAAGAGGGCGTCGAGGTCCCAGCCGCGGTCGTCGGGGAAGGGGCCGACGGCGGTTTCCCCGCGGGCGACGAGGTCCCACAGCTCTTCCGGCGAGCGCACCCCGCCGGGGAAGCGCCCGCCGATGCCGACGACGGCGATGGGTTCCCCGTCGAAGGCGGCGCGGGCCTCCGGCCCGGAGGCGGGGGCCGCGGTACGCGGGGCGGCGGGCCCGGCGGGCCCGGCGGGCGCTCCGAGGAGTTCCGTACGGACGTACGCGGCCAGCAGCTCGGGGCTGGGGTGGTCGAACGCGGCGGTCACCGGCAGGCCCAGCCCGGTCGCGGCGTTGATCCGGGCGTGCAGGTCGACCAGGGCGATGGAGTCCAGACCCAGTTCCTTGAAGGAGAGGCCGGTCGCGATCACCGGTTCGGTGTCCGGATGGGCCGTGCGCAGGATGTCGGCGGTCTGCGCGCAGACCAGGTCCAGGAGCAGCCTGGACTGCTCGCTCCCCGGAAGTCCGGTCAGCCGGGCGGCCAGGTGGGCCCCGGGGCGGACCTCCGCGCCGGACGGGTCATCAGCGACAGGATCGAAGCCCGCGGACATCTGCACGCTCCCAGCTCGGTATCGATTGCCCCGGGTCAGTTCCGGCCACGGGGTGATCGCACGCTAGGTCGGCCCCGAAGGGAGGCGACACCCCTATCCCCCCAGGTGTTGACCCTGCCCGTGGCCCGCCCGGCGGCGGGCCCGGACACCGCCCGTCCGCGCCGCGCGGCGCGACGTGCCAGCTCGGCGGGGGTGCGGGCGGGCCCCGGAGCGGTCAGGGGGGTGGTCGGTGTTCTCGGTACGCGCCCCGGACGCCTTCAATGGCACGCACTGCTGCCCAGGGCGCCGCCGTTCGTGCGCCCCGATGGCCGAAGAGACGGGTGGAGCATGACAGTTGCCGATGTCAGTGTCCGAGTGGCCGAACTAGGAGCGATCAAGGAGTCCGTCGAGCTGGGCCCGTCCGCGAGCGCCTCCGAGGCACAGCACGCCCGCGGCAAGCTGACCGTGCGCGAGCGGCTGGACCTGCTGTTCGATCCGGGCACCTTCCGGGAGATAGAGCAGCTGCGCCGGCACCGGGCGACGGGTTTCGGCCTGGAGGACCGCAGGCCGCACACCGACGGGGTGGTGACCGGCTGGGGCAAGGTCGACGGCCGCCGGGTGTTCGTGTACGCGCACGACTTCCGCATCTTCGGCGGCTCGCTCGGCGAGGCCCACGCGCAGAAGATCCACAAGGTGATGGACCTCGCGCTGGCGGCGGGCGCCCCGCTGGTGTCGCTCAGCGACGGCGCGGGGGCCCGGATCCAGGAGGGCGTCACCGCGCTCGCCGGCTACGGCGGCATCTTCCGCCGCAACGTGGCCGCGTCCGGGGTGATCCCGCAGATCAGCGTGATGCTCGGGCCGTGCGCGGGCGGGGCGACGTACTCCCCCGCGCTGACCGACTACGTGTTCATGGTGCGCGACATCGCGCAGATGTACATCACCGGTCCCGACGTGGTGCAGGCGGTGACCGGGGAGAAGATCAGCCACAACGACCTGGGCGGCGCGCAGGTCCACTCGTCGGTCTCCGGCGCGAGCGCGTTCCTGTACGACAGCGAGGAGGAGTGCCTGGAGGAGGTGCGCCACCTGCTGTCGCTGCTGCCGTCCAACAACCGGGAGCTGCCGCCCGCCGTGCCCGCCACGGACCCGGCCGACCGCCGCACCGACGAGCTGTCGCGGCTGGTGCCGGCCGACCCGAACCGCTCGTACGACATGCGGGCGGTGATCGAGGAGATCGTCGACGACGGCGACCTGTTCGAGGTCCACGCCAACTGGGCCACCAACATCATCTGCGGTATGGCCCGGCTGGACGGGCACGTGGTGGGCATCGTCGCCAACCAGCCGGCCTCGCTCGCCGGGGTGCTGGACATCAACGCCTCGGAAAAGGCGGCGCGTTTTGTGCAGACCTGCGACGCGTTCAGCATCCCGCTGGTGACCCTGGTGGACGTACCGGGGTTCCTGCCGGGCAGCGACCAGGAGCACAGCGGTGTCATCCGGCACGGCGCGAAGCTGCTGTACGCGTACTGCGCGGCGACCGTGCCCCGGGTGCAGATGATCCTGCGCAAGGCGTACGGCGGCGCGTACATCGTCATGGACTCCCGCTCCATCGGCGCGGACCTGTCCTTCGCCTGGCCGACGAACGAGATCGCGGTGATGGGCGCGGAGGGCGCCGCCAACGTGGTCTTCCGGCGGGAGATCGCCGCGGCGGACGACCCGGAGGCGGCGCGCGCGCAGCGCGTCAAGCAGTACCGCCAGGAGCTCATGCACCCGTACTACGCCGCCGAGCGGGGCCTCGTCGACGACGTGATCGACCCGGCCACGACCCGGCAGGTGCTGGTGGACGCGCTGGAGGCGCTGCGGGCCAAGCACGTGCCGCTGCCCGAGCGCAAGCACGGCAACCCGCCGTTCTGACCGGCGCCCGCCGTTGCGACCGGCACCCCCACCCCCACCCCCATCCCTCTTCACCGCAGAGGAGCACGCCCGATGAGCGAGCGGGCCGAACCCCACCTGAGGATCGTGCGCGGCGCCCCGGACAGCACCGAACTCGCCGCCGTCCTCCTCGTGCTGCTCTCCACCGCCCGGGGCCGGGACCACACCGGGGAGCAGTCCGCACCCCGGCCCCGGGCCTCCTGGGGCCCCGCGCGCGGCTGGCGCCCGCCGGGGACCTGGACGGCCCTGTGAACCGACGAGCTAAGGACACCGACCACCCATGAACCGTACGACCACGCCCGTGCGGGCGCCCAGTGCCTGGCTGCGCCGCTTCCACCCCGCCGAGGAGGCTCCCGTACGGCTGTTCTGCTTCCCCCACGCGGGCGGCTCCGCGAGCTACTACTTCCCGGTGTCCCGGGCCCTGTCCCCGGGGGCCGACGTGGTGGCCGTGCAGTACCCGGGCCGCCAGGACCGCCGCCACGAGGCGTGCGTGGACGACGTACGCGCTCTCGCGGACCGGGTGTTCGCGGAGCTGTGGCCGTGGTGCGACCGGCCCGTGGCCCTGTTCGGGCACAGTCTGGGCGCGACGCTGGCCTTCGAGGTGGCGCTTCGGCTGGAGGAGGCCGGCGTGACGCCGGCGGCCCTGTTCGCCTCCGGGCGGCGCGCCCCCTCCCGGCACCGGGAGGACGAGCGGCTCCATCTCGCCCCGGACGAGCGGCTGCTGGCCACGATCAAGGGGATGAGCGGCACGGACCCGGCGGTCCTGGCCGACGACGAGCTGCTGCGGGCGGTGCTCCCGGCCATCCGCGGCGACTACAAGGCCGCGGAGACCTACCGCTACCACCCCGGCCCGGCCCTGGCCTGTCCGGTGGTGGTGCTCAACGGGGACAGCGACCCGGAGGTGACCGCGGAGGAGGCCGCGGCCTGGGCCGGTCACACCGGAGGGGCCTGCTCCTTCCACCTGTTCCCCGGCGGCCACTTCTACCTGAACCAGCACGCCTCCGAGGTGATCGGGCTGGTGCGGCAGCAGCTCGCCTGAGCCGCGCACCGGAACCCCGCCACGCGGAAGGGTCCGGCTGCCGTACGGCGGCCGGACCCTTCGGCGTCGGGCACCTCGCCCGGCGCCCCGCTGACCCTGTCAGAGCTCGATGCGGGTCCCGTCTGCCGGGATCTCCGCACCCGCCGCGCACACCTCGCGGTGCGCCGCCGACCGCGGATCGGCCATCGGGTTGGTGTTGTTGAGGTGCGTGTACGCGAACCTGGTGTGCGGCCGCTGCGCCCGCAGGCGCCCGACGTGTGCCAGGCTCCCGCCCTCTCCGGTCACCGGCAGGTGACCCATCGCGGCCTGCGCGCCGCCCGCCCCGGCCGCGCGCGTGGCGCCGCCGAACTCCCGCGCCGAGTGGAACGTGCCGTCGAGCAGGACGCAGCCGGCCCCGGCGGTGAACTCGTCGAAGCCGGGGGGCCAGGAGGCCAGGCAGGGCGCGTACACGAGGACCCCGCCCGTGGCCGGGTCCTCGAAGCGGTAGGCGACCACCCAGGGGCCGTCCGGACCGGGCAGCGTGCGCGCGTACTTGGGGCGTTTGTCGCCGACGGCGAAGGCGGTCACCCGCAGCCCGCCGACCTCCTGCTCCTCCCGCTCCTCCCGCTCCTTGCCGGCGGGCAGCTCGGACCACTCCCAGCCGCCGTAGCCGCCGAGGATCCCCCGCACCGGGAACCCCGCCTCCAGCGCCCCGAGCACGGCCGCCGGTGCCCACACCCGCAGCCCGGCGCCTTCCCTGAGCATCAACAGACCGAGGGTGTGGTCGAGTTCGGCGTCGGTGAGCAGTACGCCGCGCACCGGTGTCTCGCGCGGCCCGGGACCGGCCGCCAGCTCCTTGGTGGCGAGCAGCTGTGCGCGGATGTCGGGCGAGGCGTTGACCAGGTACCACCCGACGCCGTCGGCGCTGACCGCGAGGCCGTCCTGGCAGCGGGCGGGGGCTCCCGACGTGCACACCGGGCAGGCGCAGTTCCACTGGGGGCAGCCGCCTCCGGCGGCGGTGCCGAGCAGGACCGCCCTCATCGGCGCACCGCCGCCGGTCCCCGCATCACCAGTGCGGGCGGTGTCGCGGGGACGCCCGCCAGCAGCAGGTCCACGGTGCCGCGCTGCGCGGACCGGGAGCACACCGGGTCGGTGGCCGCGGCGTCCCCGGTGAGCAGGAAGGCCTGGCAGCGGCAGCCGCCGTGGTCGAGGGAGCGCCGGTCGCAGCTGCGGCAGGGGTCGGACATCCACTCCTCGCCGCGGTAGGCGTTGAAGGAGCCGGAGGAGTACCAGATCTCGGCCAGCGGCTTCTCGGTGACGTTGTCCAGGTCGAGGGTGGTGATCGCGCCGGCCGCGGGGCAGGGCAGCACGGTGCCGTCGGGGGCGACCGTGAGCTGGATCGCCCCCCAGCCGTGCATGCACGGTTTGGGGTACGGCTCGTAGTAGTCGGCGAGGACGTACACGATCTCCATGGTGCCCTTGAGCCGTTGCATCGCCTCCCGGACGACCGGTTCGGCCGCTGCCAGCTGTTCGCGGGTGGGCATCAGGGCTTCCCGGTTGCGCAGCGCCCAGCCGTAGTACTGGGTGTTGGCGAGCTCCAGCCGGTCCGCGCCCATGGCCTCGGCCAGGTCGATGAGGCCCGCCAGCTGGTCGTGGTTGGCGCGGTGCAGTACGGCGTTGACCGTGAGCGGCAGGCCCTGCTCGCGGATCAGCGCCGCGGCGGCGATCTTGTGGTGGTGGGCCCTGGCCCCCGCGAGCAGGTCGGCGCGGGCGGCGTCGGCTCCCTGCACCGACAGCTGTACGTTGTCCAGTCCGCGCCCGACCAGGTCCGCGAGGCGCCGCTCGGTGAGGCCGAGTCCGCTGGTGACGAGGTTGACGTAGCAGCCGAGGCCGCTGACGTGCGAGACGAGCTCGGGCAGGTCGGGGCGGGCCAGCGGCTCGCCGCCGGACAGGTGCACCTGGAGCACGCCGAGCTCGCGCGCCTGGGTGAACACCTCCAGCCACTGGTCCGTGCTCAACTCCCGCTCCCGGGCGATGAGTTCCAGGGGGTTGGAGCAGTAGGCGCAGTGCAGGGGACAGCGGTGGGTGAGCTCGGCGAGCAGCCCGAGCGGCGGAGCCGCGGCCGGGGCGTCCTCGGGGCGGGTGGGGGCGGTCAGATCCATCGCACGACGCCCTTCTCGGTGAGCCGTTCCAGGAGGGCGCCGACCTCGGTCTCGCGGACACCGGCGTAGCGGGCGCCGAGCGCCGCCGCGATCTGCGGGACGGTCGTGGTGCCGTCGCAGAGTTCGAGCACCGAGACGGCGGTCCCGTTGGGCACGAGCACCCCTTCCGGGTGCAGCACGACATGGGTCTGCCGCGTCCTGTCGTAGACGAGCCGCACTCCGCGGCCGAGCACGGGCCGGTCCACGGCCACTCCTTCTGCGGTTGCGGCCACTACGCGCCCGTGGCGGTGGCGCGTTCGACGGCGTCCAGCATCAGCCACAGCAGGTCGCACTTGAACCGGAGCGCGGCGACGGCCGCGTCCTGCTGCTCCCGTGTCGCGCAGTGCCGGACGACGATGTCCAGGGTGCCCTTGCCCTCACCGGACACCGCCTCGATGCGGTCCGTAAAGTAGGCCAGGTCGGCGGGGCGGATCCAGTCGTAGTGGGCGAGCATGTCGGCGACCCTGCGGGTCATCAGGTGCCCGGCGAACATCTCGGTGAGCCCGGAGGCCACGGCCTCGGCCCACGGCTTGGTCCGGGCGAAGTTCACGTACGCGTCGACCGCGAAGCGCACGCCCGGCACCACGTGCCGCTCGTCGAGCACCTCTTCGCGGCTGAGCCCCACGGCCTCGCACAGCCGCAGCCAGCGGGCGATGCCGCCCTCGTCCCCGGCGGTCCCGTCGTGGTAGGCCAGCCGCTCCACCCACACCCTCCGGATGTCCGGGAGCGGGCAGTTGCTGATGATCGCCGCGTCCTTCTGCGGCAGCATCCGCTGGTAGTACCAGCGGTTGGCGGCCCACAGCCGCAGCGCCCGCCGGTCGAGCTCGCCGGCGTGCAGCCGCCGGTGGAAGGGGTGGCTTCCCCAGTAGGAGGAGGACAGCGCGCGCAGGGCGCTGATGAACTCGGACTCGTCCAGTGGTGACGTCATGTGTTCTCCCGCCACGGCGGGAGCCGGTCGCCCGGACTCCCGCCCGCCGCCATTGGGTTCACTTCTCCAGACGCGCGGCGTACGCGGTGACCTCGAACGCGGTCTCGTACGCGATGAAGTCCGGGGTGGTCCACGCCTCGGGGGTCTGGGGGACCTCGGCCATGGGGTGCTCCTTCGCTCGGTGCCCTTCGGGTTTCCGCCAGGAACCTACGGCCTGGCCGGGGTGGCGCAGATCCCCTAACCGCCCCTAACCCCGCACGTTCACCCCTGCGGCCCTCCGCGGCACGGCGCGTTGGCGTGCACACCGGACGGAAACCCGATCGGGTGTGTGCCGTTAGTAGGAACGACCACCGCGCCCCGCCGGGCGCGGGCCTGCGGCGAAGACGCGTACGAGGAGCAAGATGAGAGTCCCGATGCCGGCCCGACGCGGCCGGGTGAAACTGGCGGCCCGGTGCCGGGTGGTGACGGAGGCCCCCGCCTTCGGCCTGGCCGTCTTCGGCGTGATCCTGCTCAACGCGGCACTGATGGGCGTGGAGACGTACAGCGGGCCGGCGCGGGAGTACCGGCAGGTGCTGGAGGCCGCGGAGGGCGCCTGCCTGATCGTGTTCACGGTGGAGATGCTGCTGCGGATGGGCGCGCACGCGGACCGGCCGAAAGCATTCTTCCGGGATCCCTGGAACCTTTTCGACCTCGCGGTGGTGGTCTGCGCCTTCCTCCCGCTCGTCCGCGAGAACACCACCCTGCTGCGGCTGCTGCGGCTGGCCCGCGTGCTGCGCACCGCGCGTTTCCTGCCGCACCTGCGCATCCTGCTGATCGCCGTGGGCCGCAGCCTGCCCGGCACCGCCAGCTTCCTGTTCGTCGGCGCGCTGGTGCTGTACGTGTACGCCATGGTCGGCTGGGTCTGCTTCGCCGAGTCGGACCCGCAGCACTACGGCTCCGTGGGCCGCGCCATGCTCACCCTGTTCCTGCTGACCACGCTGGACGGGCTCACCGACGCGGTGCGGGCCGGGCTGCAGATCTCCCGGCTCAGCATCATCTACTACGCCTCGTACGCCCTGCTCGCCTCCTTCGTACTGGTGAACGTCCTGATCGGCGTCGTGCTGAACTCCCTCGACGAGGCGCGCGAGATCGAGGCGGAGGCGGGCCGGGCGGCCGGCCCGACCCCGCCCCCGACCCCCGGCGGCGGCCCTGACCCCGCGGACCCGAAGGACGTCAGGGAGCGGATCGCCACCGCCCGCCGGGCGCTGGACGAGATCGAGGCGAGCCTCGCCACCGGACCCGCCGGACCCGGCGGACCTGCCGGACCCGGCGGGGACCTGCCCCCGGCGCGGCAGCTGGAGGCCTCGCACTCGGGTCCCTAGCGGTCGGCTGCGGAAGTCCTCCGGGCCGGCGACCGGACGTCAGGCGGACGCGGCATTGAGGAGGGTCTCGGCCGCAGTGGTGCGCGCGTAGAGGACGCAGCGGCCGGCACGGTGGGCGCTGACCAGACCCGCGTCGCGCAGCGCGGTGAGGTACTGCGATACCCCGGCCGGTGAGAGCCCGGTGCGGTGGGCCAGGTGGGTGGTGGAGGCCGGGGTCTCCAGTTCGGTCAGCAGCAGGGTGCGCGAGCGGCCGAGTACGGCGGCGAGGGCGTCGGTCCGGGTGGTGTGCCGTGCCTGCCACAGGGTGCCGATACCCCGTGCGGGATAGGCGAGCTGCGGTGGATCCGGCGGTGTCGTGCGGGTGCGCAGCCCGGGTCCGGTGAAGGCCGAGGGGATCAGGAGCAGCCCCGTGCCGGCCGTTTCGCGGGTCAGCGGCTGCTTGCGGCGGGCGATCCGCAGCCCGCCCGCGTCCCAGCTGACCGTGGAGTGCAGGTCGTTGAGGAGGCGGCCCGCACCGTGTTCGGCGACCGTGCGGGCCCGGTGGAAGACGTCGGCGTCCAGCACGGTCCGGATCCGGGCCCAGTACGGGGCCAGCGCCAGCTCCCAGTACGTTTCGAGCTCGTCCGTGACCTTGGCCAAGCGGGCCTCCGGGTCGGCGTGCAGCATGCGCAGCCGGGGGCCGAGGCCGCCCTGGTGGCGGGCCAGGTGGTCGAGGTCCTGGCGTACCCGGTCGGCGGGCGCGGCCCGGATCGCCTCCCATTCCGCCTTCGGCGCGGGAGACGGACCGGCGGGGGCCGGGTTGAGGAAGTCGGGGACGTAGCCGGTGGGCGGGATCAGCTCGGCGAGCCAGCCACGGTCCAGCCCGGCAGCCGCCAGACGCGGCCTGACCTGGTCGGCCCAGGTGTGGTGGACGGGATGCGCGGCGTGGGACCGCAGCAGCCGGAAGCCGGGCGCCACCTCCCACATCGGCGAGACGGCGAACCGCACCTGCGCCAGATCGCTTGCCGAGAACGACAGCTCCGCCAGGACGACCACTTCCCCGTGGATTCAGGCATGCGTGAATCAATGGCGGCTCAGCCTACCGTGCAGAGATCATCCCGCCATGACCTCACAAACGATCGACGCGGCGGCAGCGGGCACCTGGGAACTCGGCGACCGCACGGTCAACCGGATCGGTTTCGGCACGATGCGCCTGCCCCAGACCGGCGAGGCGTTCGCGGCCGGCGCCGCCCCGCGCGACCGCGACCAGGCGATCGGCGTGCTGCGCCGCGCGGTCGAACTCGGCGTGAACCACATCGACACCGCCGCGTTCTACTTCTCCCCGCTGCGCAGCGCGAACGAGCTGATCAACCGGGCGCTGGCCCCTTACCCGGACGACCTCGTCATCACCACCAAGGTCGGACCCGGCCGCGACCCTTCGGGGCAGTGGCTGCCGCACGCCACCCCCGGGCAGCTGCGCGGCCAGGTCGAGGAGAACCTGCGCCAGCTCGGCCGCGACCACCTCGACGTGGTGAACCTGCGCATCGTCGGCACCGACTCGATCGCCGAACGTTTCGGCGCACTCGCCGCACTGCGCGAGGCCGGGCTCATCCGCCACCTGGGCCTGTCCAACGTCCACCCCCACCACCTCGCCGAGGCCCGGACCATCGCGCCCGTGGTGTGCGTGCAGAACATGTACGGCATCGGCGCGTCACCGCAGCAGAAGGAGTTCCTGGAGCTCTGCGGTGAACAGCGCATCGCGTTCGTGCCGTTCTACTCGATCGCCGGCGCCGGACGCACGGCCGGCGCCACCGCCGACGACGGCGACGAGGTGCTCGCCGTCGCCCGCGCCCACGGGGTGAGCACGGCCCAGATCCGGCTGGCCTGGACCCTGCACCAGGGCCCGCACGTCCTGGCCATCCCCGGTACCGGCGACCCCGGGCACCTCGCCCTGAACGTGGCCGCCGGCTCGCTGCGCCTGTCCGGGGAGGACCTCAGCGCCCTGGACCTCCCCCGCCACGGAACAGTCGAGGACGTCCGGAGCTGACCACGTGGCCGCCCGGCGTCAGCCGCGCGGTACGACCGTGCCCAGGACCTGGGGCAGCGGGTACCAGTCGGCGGAGACGATGGACGCGTGGTGTCCTGCGAGGAGTGCGAGGCGGTCGCGGGCCTGCGCCTCCGTCGGGCGGGTGGAGTCGATGGCCGGGGCGACGCCGTGGGCGTCGGTGGCGATCACCAGGTAGTGGTTGCGGTCGTACCAGCCGGTGTCGATGGATCCCCCGGCGTAGGCGCTCGCGTCCCCGTCGAAGACCACGAACCAGGGGCGCAGGGAGGCATCGGCGTAGCGGGCGACGCGCGGGTCGCCCGCCTCGGCCCGGTGCACGGCCGGGAACGCCGCGGCCTGGCCGAGCCGGCCCTGGGCGGCGAGGGAGCGCAGGTGGGTGGCGTACTCCCGGTCGGTCCACAGGGTGTCGGAGCTGTTGCCCTCCTCGACGGTGCCGGGGATCAGCTCCACGATGAACTTCCCGGCGAGCCCGGCGCGGCTGGGCCAGGCTCCCGCGCGGGCGGCGGTGTCGAGGTCGGGGTGGCCCGCGGCCAGTTGGCCGGGCCGGTAGACGGCGTCGCCCAGCTTGGCGGTCAGCAGCGCGTCGAGGTCGGCCGGGCCGCGGCCGAGGTTGGCGGCGAAGCCGTCCTTGAGTTCCAGCTTGAGGACGACGGGCCGGTGGCCGGGGTGGGCGTCGTGCCAGCTGCGGATGTCGGAGAGGCAGCCCGCCAGGTTCTGGTTGCGGGCCTTGGTGCGCAACTGGGCGGGGGTGGTGGCGTTCTCGCAGTTGTTGTCGTTGCCGAAGGGGTTGTTGTGCGAGACCCGCCACGAACTGCCGAAGAAGTTGGTCCACACGTCGAGCTCGAGCATGGCGGCGCCCGAGTCGAGGGCGTCCGCGAAGTAGGGGTATTTGACCTTCTCGTACGCGTTGTGCACGCCGACTCCGGTCGATCCCGCGTAGGACAGCCCGTCGGAGGCACCCGCCGCGCCGGCGGGGGCCGTGCCCAGTGCGAGGGCGGCGGCCGCCAGTCCCGCCGTCACCGCGCCCGCCATCCGGTTCCGCAGTCTCATGCTTCGGCTCCTGTCGCTCCAGTGCGGCTCAAGTCGCCTGGAGCGTAGGGGAGTTGAATGACGCATGGAAGACCGGGGAGTGACGTGCGGACGGCCGGGGAGCCGCTGTGAGGACGGACACGTCCGGATTGCGGAACCCGACCCTCGCCTCTCCCCATCGAACGAGGAGCCGGGACGCGTTTGCGGGGGGAGAACCACATGGTCAGCAAGGTGCACGGGCGGGCCGTACGGGCCGCCGTGCTGGTCGCCGTGCTCGGCGCAGTCGCCGTCGTGGGCGGGTGGTACCTCTGGGAGTTGCGCGGCCTGGTCGCGAACCGCGCGGACGGGGACGCGGCGCGGGGCGTCTACCAGCAGGACCCCGAGCGTGCCGACCGGACGGCGGCCGCCGTGCTGGACGGGATCGTCCGCGAGGACCCGAACCCTCCGACGGACGGCAAGGCCTTCGCCGGCGTCGGCTCCTCGCCGGACTGGCGGTCCGACGGGTGGCAGCCCTCGGACCCGCTGGAGGCGCGGCCCGCGCAGGCCGAGCCGGCCGTCGGGGCGCTCTTCTCCCCCGGCACCGACGGCGACCCCGACCACCACTGCTCGGCCGTGGTGGTCCGCTCCCCGCACCGCGACCTGATCGCCACCGCCGCCCACTGCGTGTACTCCGGCGGCTTCCGCACCAACCTGGCCTTCGCCCCCGGCTACCAGGACGGCGTGGCTCCGTACGGGATCTGGGTACCCACCCGGATCGACGTGGACCCGCGCTGGAGCGAGGACCAGGACCCCGACCACGACATCGCCTTCATCCGGCTGCGCCGCCCCGGCTACCCGGGCCAGCGGCTGGAGGACGTCACGGGAGCCGAGACCATCGCCTTCCGGCCCGAACTGCCCCTGCCCGCACGGCTCGTGGGCTATCCCAACGGCTCCGAGCAGCCGCTGGACTGCCGCAACACGGCCCGCGCCGCGGGGCCGACGCAGCTGCGCTTCGACTGCGCGGACGTGCCGAACGGCACGAGTGGCGGTCCGGTGCTGACGGACGGGCACACGCTGATCGGGGTGATCGGCGGCCGCGACGGCGGGGGCGACGAGGAGACCTCGTACAGCAGTTACTTCGGCGACGCGGTCCGGGCCCTGTACGAACGCGCCACGGCCTCCTAGCGCGCCTCGGAGCCGATACCGGACCGTCTTTCTAGAACGACTGTCTATTTTCAGGTGTCGCCCGTGCTGTGGCCGGGAAGGTTTGCCTGCCGAAACCCACGCACACCGACGGGACCGGGATGTCTCCTAAGCAGCAACGCGGCGAGGCCACCGTCGACCAGCTCCTGACCGCTGCGCTGCGGGTGTTCGCCGAGTCCGGCCAGCAGGGGTTCACGGTGAACGCGGTCGTCTCGGCCAGCGGGGTGAGCCCGGGCAGCCTCTACCACCACTTCGGCAGTTTCGACGGCCTGGCCGCCGCGCTCTACATCCGGTGCATGGACCAGCTGTGCGAGGACATGACCGCCGCCCTGATCCGCTGCCGGACCGCCCGCACCGGCGTGCAGTCCTGGGTGACGTCCTATCTGCGCTTCACCCAGGAGCACCGCGACGTCGCCCTGTTCCTGCACGCTTCGGCGTATTCCGGATACATCGTCGGCCACGCGGAGGAGATCGCCGCGGCCAAGGCGGAGAAGTTCGGGGCCATCATGCAGTGGCTGAAGGTGCGGATGGAGCGCGGCGAGATCGCGCCGCTCCCGGCCCCCGTGATCGAGGTCATGGTCATGGGCCCCCTCACCGAGGCGGCCCGCCGCTGGCTGTCCAGCACCTACGAGATCGACCTGCCGGAAGCCGCCCGCCACCTCCCGGAGCTCATCTGGCGCTCCCTGCGCCCCGATCCCGGTCCCGAACCCGGTCCCGATCCCGACGCCGAGCCCGGTCCCGAGCCCGACCAGCCGTAGGCACGCGCCGCACGGCCTTCCGGCGGGCCGTGGATCCTGGGTGGTTGTCCGGAGTGTCGTCCATGGCACCGAGTGTCGGGCGCCGGGCGGAGCGCGGTCAGGTCCCGCCCGGGGCGCCCGGAAGCGTCCCGGGGGCGGACGGGGGCGCGCCGGTGTCCCGCGGGCGCCCCGGGCGGGGCCGGGAGCGGGGGCCGTCCGGGCAGGCGTAGGCGCAGGCCAGTAGGCTGCGGTCCGCACGTCTTCCGCTTCCCTCCCCCGTTCCCCTCCCGTTCCGAGGTACCGCGCAGTGAGCTCCGCACCGCCCCCCATACCCGTCACGGTCGTCGGCCTCGGCGCCGACGGCTGGGCCGGACTCACCGCCGCCGCGCGGTCCGCGCTCTCCTCCGCCGAGGTGCTGATCGGCGGGCCGCGCCAGCTCGACCTGCTGCCGGCCGGCCCGTGCCCCGGTGAGCGGGTCGCGTGGCCGAGCCCGCTGCGGCCGGCCGTTCCCCAGCTGATGGCCGAGCACGCGGGCCGCCGGATCGCGGTCCTGGCCAGCGGAGACCCGATGTTCTACGGGATCGGCCGCGCCCTCGCCCAGGAACTCGGCCCGGACGCCCTCGCGGTCCATCCGCACCCCTCCTCCGTCTCGTACGCCTGCGCCCGCCTGGGCTGGCCGGTGGAGGACACCGAGGTGGTCACGGTCGTCGGGCGCCCGGTGTCCCGGCTCGCGGGCGCCCTGTACGAGGGACGGCGGGTGCTGGTGCTCAGCGCCGGAGCCGCGTCCCCCGGCGAGATCGCCGCTCTGCTGCGGGAGCGGGGCTTCGGCCCGAGCCGGATCCGGGTGCTGGAACAGCTCGGCTCCGAGCGCGAGGACGCGTACGAGGGCCTCGCCGACGGCTGGGACCACCCGCCGGGCGACCCCCTGAACGTGGTGGCCGTGGACTGCCGCCGGGACCCGGCCCACCCGGCGCCCCGGCTCGGCGCGACCCCCGGCCTGCCGGACGCCGCGTACGAGCACGACGGTCAGCTCACCAAGCGCCGCGTGCGCGCCGCGACCCTGTGCGCGCTGGCCCCCGCCCCGGGCGAGCTGTTGTGGGACATCGGCGGCGGCTCGGGGTCCATCGGCATCGAGTGGATGCGCACGCACCCCTCGTGCCGGGCGGTGGCGGTGGAGCGCGTACCGGAGCGGGCGGCCCGCATCACCCGCAACGCCGCGGCGCTCGGCGTGCCCGGCCTGCGCGTGGTGGTCGGCGCGGCACCCGGCGCGCTCGACGGACTCCCCGCCCCCGACGCGGTGTTCATCGGCGGCGGGCTGACCGCGCCGGGACTGCTGGACGCGGCCTGGGCGGCGCTGGCCCCCGGCGGCCGGCTGGTGGTCAACACCGTGACCCTGGAGTCGGAGGCGGTCCTCACCGACCGCTACCGGCGCCACGGCGGCGAACTGGTGAAGCTCTCGGTCGCGCACGCGGTGCCGGTCGGCGGTTTCACGGGCTGGCGGCAGGCGATGCCCGTCACCCAGTGGTCGGTTACCAAGGAAAAGGATCAGGACCAGACATGACCGTGTACTTCATCGGCGCCGGCCCCGGCGCCGCCGACCTGATCACGGTGCGCGGTGCCCGGACGCTGGCCGCCGCCCCCGTCTGCCTCTACGCGGGCAGCCTGGTCCCGCGCGAACTGCTGGCCGAGTGCCCGCCGGACGCGCGGCTGGTGGACACCTCGCAGCTGAACCTGGACGAGATCGTCGCCGAGTGCGTACGGGCGCACGCGGCGGGCCAGGACGTCGCGCGGCTCCACTCCGGCGACCCGTCCATCTTCAGCGCCGTCGCGGAGCAGATGCGGCGGCTCGACGCGGCCGGCATCCCCTACGAGGTCGTCCCGGGCGTTCCGGCGTTCGCCGCCGCGGCCGCCGCGCTGAAGCGGGAGCTGACCGTCCCCACCGTCGGCCAGACGGTGATCCTGACGCGCATCGCCCAGCAGGCCACCCCGATGCCGCCCGGCGAGGACCTCGCCACCCTGGGCCGCAGCGGCGCGCTGCTGGTGCTGCACCTGGCCACGCGCTACGTGGACCGGGTCGTGGACGAACTGCTGCCGCACTACGGGGCCGAGTGCCCGGTGGCGGTGGTGGCGATGGCCAGCCGCCCCGACGAGCTGATCCTGCGCGGCACGCTGGCCGACATCGCGGACCGGGTGAAGGAGCACGGGCTGGTCCGCACCGCGGTCATCGTGGTGGGCCGCACGCTGGGCGCCGAGCAGTTCCGCGACAGCCACCTGTACTCCCCCGAGCGCGACCGGCATGTCTGCTGAACCGGGCCGCGCGCCGGACCGGCACGTCCTGATCCTGGGCGGCACGACCGAAGCCCGCCGCCTCGCGGAGGCGTTGACGGGCGGGGCGGACGCCGACGGCCCGGACCTGCCCTCCGCGCCGGAGGCGATCCGGGTGACGACCTCGCTCGCCGGGCGGGTCGCCGCCCCCGTGCTGCCGCCGGGCGAGACCCGGATCGGCGGCTTCGGCGGGCCCGCCGGGCTGGCACGGTGGATCACCACGCACGGGGTCACCGACCTGGTCGACGCGACGCACCCGTTCGCGGAGCGGATGAGTTTCAACGCGGCCGGGGCGGCGGCCCTTTCGGGGGTCCCGCTGCTGGCGCTGCGCCGCCCCGGGTGGACTCCGCAGCCGGGCGACGAGTGGACCTTCGCGGACACCCTCGCCGAGGCGGCCGCGCTGCTGCCCTCTCTCGGCACCCGCGCCTTCCTCACCACGGGCCGGATGGGTCTGCACGCCTTCGCGCACCTCACCGACACCTGGTTCCTGGTGCGTTCCGTGGATCCACCGGCCGCGCCCGTGCCTCCGCGGCTCGAAGTCCTCCTGGACCGGGGCCCGTTCACCCTCGCCGACGAGCGGGAGCTGCTCGCCCGCCACCGTATCGACGTACTGGTCACCAAGGACAGCGGAGGCTCGGCCACCTCTCCGAAGCTCACCGCCGCCCGCGAGGCGGGCGTCCCGGTCCTCGTCGTACGCCGGCCCGCGGTCCCGGAGGGCGTGGTGGAGGTGGGCTCGGTGGCCGCGGCCCTGCGCAGGCTGCGCTACGATCACGCGCACTGATCGTTCAGATGTGCGAAGCGCGAAGGGGGCGGGCGTTGGGGTCCGGCGGCAGAATCTCGGGGGCGATGGCGGCCCTGCTGGTGGGCGGCCTCCTGGCCGGTGGGTGTTCGGGCGGCGGACCGGCCGGGAAACCGGCCGCGGTTCCGGCGACGACCGCACCGGCCGCCCCGGCCGAGACCTCCGGGTCGCCGACGGCTTCCCCCGCGTCGCCGTCGCCCACCCAAGCGCCCTCGGCCGCCGCCACTGCGGACCCCCCGAAGGCGCAGGAGTCGCGGCGGCCGACCGCGGGAACCTCCCGGCCGGCCGCGCAGCGCACCTCGTCGGTGCCGCAGAACCCCTACCGCGGCCCCACCCCGCCGCCGGCACCGCCCAAGCCCCCGATCGAGCCGTGGACGCCGACGCCGTTCGACCCGAACGACCCGTCGATCCCGAAGGTGACCCTGCCGCCGCTCCCGTAGGCCGGGTACCGGTCGGCGGGGTCACGTCAACCGGTCACGGGTACCGGTCACGGGTACCGGTCACGGGTACCGGTCACGGGTACCGGTCACGGGTACCGGTCACGGGTAGCGGTCACGGGTACCGGTCACGGGTACCGGTCACGGGTACCGGTCACGGGTACCGGCGCGGCGTCCACGTGATCCGCGAGCCGTCGGCCCGCTCGGTGACCTGCGTCTGCGAGGAGCCGATCAGCAGGAGTGTGCGCATGTCCACCTCGGACGGCTCCAGTTCGGCGAGGGTGAGCGTCCGCACCGACTGCTCCGGCCCGCCCACGTCCCGTGCGACGACCACCGGGGTCTCCGGGGCGCGCAGTTCCAGCAGCAGTTCGCGGGCCTTCGCCACCTGCCAGGTCCGGCTCTTCGAACCCGGGTTGTACAGGGCGAGGACCAGGTCCGCCGAGGCCGCGGCGCGCAGCCGCTCCGCGATGACCTCCCACGGCTTGAGCCGGTCCGAGAGGGAGATGGTGGCGTAGTCGTGGCCGAGCGGAGCGCCGGCCGCGGCGGCCGCCGCGTTGGCCGCGGTCACCCCCGGCAGGACCCGTACGGGCACGTCCTTGTACTCGGCCTGGCCGGCGACCTCCAGGACCGCCGTGGCCATGGCGAAGACCCCGGGGTCGCCCCCGGAGACCACGGCCACCCGCTGTCCGCGCCGGGCGAGGTCGAGGGCGAACTCGGCGCGCTCGGACTCCACCTTGTTGTCGGAGCCGTGCCGGATCTGGCCCGGCTTGACCGGCACCCGGTCCAGGTAGGTGGTGTACCCGACGAGCACTTCGGCGTCGGCCAGCGCCCGCCGGGTCTCGGGGGTCAGCCACAGCGGCCCGGCGGGTCCGGTGCCGACGACGGCGACCTCGCCGGGGCCGGACGGCACGCTGCCCGGGTTGCCGATCCGGCTGGGCACGACGGCGACGGCGAAGTACGGCACGGACTGCGGGTCGGTGTCCGCCAGGACCCCGGTCCGCTCGCCGGCCATGGTGGCGCGCTCGACGTAGCGGGCCTCGGCCAGCCGGCCGCTGCGCTCCATCGCCCCGCGCACGGCCGGGAAGGTCCGGCCGAGCTTCATCACGACCGCCGAATCGGTGGCCGCGAGGCGGGCGGTGAGCTCCTCCTCGGGCAGGGTGCCGGGGAGGATGGTCAGCACCTCCTCACCCTCCACGAGCGGGGTGCCGAGCCGGGCGGCGGCGGCGCTCACCGACGTCACACCGGGGATCACCTCGGTCGCGTAGCGGTGCGCGAGCCGCTTGTGCATGTGCATGTACGAGCTGTAGAAGAGCGGGTCGCCCTCCGCGAGCACGGCGACGGTCCGGCCGGCGTCGAGGTGCGCGGCCAGCCGGGCGGCGGCGGACTCGTAGAACTCCTCCATCGCACCCTGGTAGCCCCCGGGGTGGTCGGTGGTCTCGGTGGTGACCGGATAGACCAGCGGTTCCTCGATGTGGTGCTCGCGCAGGTGCTCCGCCGCGATCGACCGGGCGATGGACCGCCCGTGCCGCGCACTGTGATAGGCGACGACGTCCGCCGCGCCGATCACCTCGACGGCCCGCAGGGTCATCAGACGCGGATCGCCGGGGCCCAGCCCGACCCCGTACAGCCTGCCCTTGCCGGCCTTGTCGGCCTTGACGGCGTTCCCGCTCATTCGGCCACGCTCGCAATGGCGTTGAGCGCGGCGGCGGCCATGGCGCTGCCGCCCCGCCGGCCGCGCACGACCAGGTGGTCGAGCCCGGAGGGGTGCGCGGCGAGGGCGTCCTTCGACTCGGCGGCGCCTATGAAGCCGACGGGCACGCCGATGACGGCGGCGGGGCGCGGGGCGCCCTCCTCGATCATCTCGAGCAGCCGGAACAGCGCGGTCGGCGCATTGCCGACGGCGATCACCGAGCCCTCCAACAGACCGCGGTCGCGCCACACTTCGAGGGCGGCGGCACTGCGCGTGGTCCCCATCTTCGCGGCGAGCTCCGGCACGGCCGGGTCGGACAGCGTGCAGATGACGTCGTTGTCGGCGGGCAGCCGCTTGCGGGTGACCCCGCTGGCGACCATCTGCACGTCGCACAGGATCGGCGCCCCCGCCTCGAGCGCGGCGCGGGCCCGCAGCACCACCTCGGGCGTGTACCCCAGGTCCTTGGTCAGGTCGGTCATCCCGCAGGCGTGAATCATGCGCACCGCGACCTGGGCGACGGAGGCGGGCAGCCCGGAGAGGTCCGCCTCGGCGCGGATCGTGGCAAAGGACTGGCGGTAGATCGCGGCGCCGTCCTTCTCGTACTCGAACACTGTGTACTCGCTCATTTCTTCACTACGTCGGGATCGATGCGGGCGTCCGCGAGGACCGCGGGAAGTTCGGGGACCGGTACGGGGTGCCGCGCGGGCCGGCCGGGGGCGCCGACCCGGTATCCGCCCGGAGTCGCGACCACGTCCACCCAGGCGGTGCCGCGCGGATGCCCGCAGCGGCGTTCGCACCCGGACCAGTGCACGGGCAGTGCTCCGCGGGTCCGGCGTACGACGTCCCGTGCGTCGGCGCGCACGTCCGCGAGGGACTTGGCGCAACCGGGCTTTCCGGTACAGGCGGTGACGGACCGCCAGGGGTCGTCGGGCTCGGTGACCAGGCCGGGGTGGACGGCCGGGGCGTCGCCGCCGATGACGATGCTGCGCCACGGGGTGATCCGCAACTCGCCGGGCAGGGTCCGCCATTGGGCGGTGGTGAGCCGCCCGAGCGGGACCAGTACGCACCGCGCGTCCCCGTGCGCCCCGGGCGCGGGCGGCGGGGCGTACGGCCGGGGCGCGTCGGGCACGTACCGCGCGGCGATGCCCGAGGCAGCGAGCCGGCGCACGAACTCCTCGCCTTCCAAGGCGTGTTCCGGGGGCAACTCGACGACACGCCAGGCGCGCGTACCGGCCTCGGCGGCGGCGTCGAGGAACAGGTGGGCGGCCACCAGGGCAGCCGCGGGAGCGTCGCCTTCCGCGACCTCGACGGCGTCGCGGGCCGCGCCGAGGCGCAGCAGCGTACGGCCGTCCGCGTCGGGGCCGAGGAGGGTGATGTCGGGTTCGAGCGCGGCCACGTCCCCCCGCCCGTCGTCGACGGCGAACAGGAACCGCCCGGAGAGGGCCGCGGCCCTCGGGTCCGCGCAGAGCAGCGCGTCCAGCGCCCGCACCGGACCGGGGCCGGCGAGCGGGGTGGCGACGATGTTCCGCACCCGCTCGTGGGACGGGGCGGGCAGCAGCCCGGCCGCGTCGAGCAACTCGGCGAGCCCGGCGCCGCAGCCGTCGGGGAGCCCGCGCAGCTGCACGTTCCCACGCGAGGTCAGCTCCAGGTGCCCGTCCCCGAACCGGTCGGCGGCCACGGCCAGCGCGGCGGCCTGCGACGCGCTGAGCAGCCCGCCGGGAATCCGCACACGGGCCAGGAACCCGTCGTCGGCCGCGTGCAGCCGCAGCGCGCCGGGGCAGGCGTCACCGCGCTCCCGTATGACGGGCTCGTCCCGCGATGCGGCGGCAGGGGGCTGTGACATGGCGGCGAGCATACCTACGATTCCCTCCCCCCGACCTGTGTCCGTCACCACGCCACCCCCTCCGACCAGCCCAATCCACCCCCACCAAACCCCTTCCAGCCCCACCTTCCCCCTCCAGCCCCACCCCATCCGACCCAGCCCGCCAAGCCCTCTCCCCCCACCGAGCCAACCCCGCCCCACGAGCCCAATCCAGCCCCGCCAAACCCCTCCCGCCCCGCCAAGCCCAATCCAGCCCCGCCAAACCCCTCCCGCCCCGCCGACCCAATCCAGCCCCGCCGAGCCCAATCCAGCCCCGCCGGCGTTTGAGGCGCGGGGGCCCGGGGGCGGAGCCCCCGCAACGGCACCGCACCCACCACCACCCCGCAACGCCCAGCCCCCCTCCCCACGCGCCGAGCCCAATCCAGCCCCGCCGGCGTTTGAGGCGCGGGGGCCCGGGGGCGGAGCCCCCGCAACGGCGCCGCACCCACCACCACCCGGCAACGCCCGGCCCCGCACCGGCCGGAAGCCGAACACCCCCACCCTCCCGACAAGGGCACCGCCCCCCGTAGGATGATCCCCGGCGGCGCCACACGGCCCGCCATCGCCGAGGACGGCGACATGGGAGGAAGCCCGGTGCAATTCCGGCGCGGTCCCGCCACTGTGAACCCCGCGGAGCGACCCGCTCGGCCGGGGTGAGTCAGGAACTCCCGCCGTCCTCACTGCCCGGGGCGCGGAAACCCCGAGGAAGGCCTGCCGCCGCATGATCCTGCTGCTGTCGACGTCCGACACCGATCTGCTCAGCGCCCGTGCCGCGAACACGGCCGACGGTCCCGTCCCGTACCGGTTCGCGAACCCCTCCCGCCTTCCCCTCGACGACCTCCCCGGCCTCCTCGACGGCGTCGACCTGGTCGTCGTACGCCTCCTCGGCGGCCTCCGCGCCTGGCAGGAGGGCCTCGACCTCCTCCTCGCCCCCGCCCAGACCCGCCCGGTCGTGGTCCTGACCGGCGAACAGGCCCCGGACGCCCAGCTGATGGAGGCCTCCACGGTGCCGATCGGCATCGCGGCCGAGGCCCACGGCTACCTCGCGCACGGCGGCCCCGCCAACCTCGACCAGCTGGCCCGCTTCCTCTCCGACACGGTCCTCCTCACCGGCCACGGCTTCGAGCCGCCCGCCGCCGCCCCCACCTGGGGCCCCCTGGAGCGCGCGCCCCACAC
This sequence comes from Streptomyces sp. NPDC046303, assembly GCF_055588085.1. NCBI lineage: Bacteria > Bacillati > Actinomycetota > Actinomycetes > Kitasatosporales > Streptomycetaceae > Streptomyces > Streptomyces sp. NPDC046303. The sequence continues at coordinate 15,639 of NZ_JBVJFA010000007.1, read as the reverse complement.
GTCGGCCGGCCCCACCATCGCCGTGCTCTACTACCGGGCCCACCAGATGAGCGGCAACACCGCCTTCGTGCACGCCCTGTGCGAGGCGATCGAGGCCCACGGCGCCCAGCCGCTCCCCCTGTACGTCTCCTCCCTCCGCGCCCCGGAGCCGGAGCTCCTCGCCGCGCTGTCCGGCGTCGACGCCGTCATCACGACGGTCCTCGCGGCCGGCGGCACCCGCCCCGCCACCGCCTCCGCCGGCGGTGACGACGAGTCCTGGGACGCCGGCGCCCTCGCCGCCCTGGGCGTGCCGATCCTCCAGGCCCTCTGCCTGACCGGTTCCCGTTCCGCGTGGGAGGAGAACGACGAGGGCCTGTCCCCCCTCGACGCCGCCACCCAGGTCGCCGTACCCGAGTTCGACGGTCGTCTGATCACCGTCCCGTTCTCCTTCAAGGAGCTCGACGAGGACGGCCTGCCCGCCTACGTGGCCGATGCCGAGCGCGCCGCGCGCGTGGCCGGCATCGCCGTACGCCACGCGCGCCTGCGCCACATCGAGCGCCGCGACAAGAAGATCGCCCTCGTCCTCTCCGCGTACCCCACCAAGCACTCCCGCATCGGCAACGCGGTGGGCCTGGACACCCCGGCGAGCGCGGTGGAACTCCTGCGCACCCTGATCGCCGAGGGCTACGACTTCGGCCCGCTCCCGGAGGTCCCCGGCCTGGTGTCCGGCGACGGCGACGAGCTGATCCGCGCCCTGATCGAGGCCGGCGGCCACGACCAGGACTGGCTCACCGAGGAGCAGCTGGCCCGCAACCCGGTCCGCATCCCGGCCGCCGACTACAAGCGCTGGTTCGCCGAACTCCCCGCCGACCTGCGCGCGAGCGTCGAGGAGCACTGGGGCGAGGCCCCCGGCACCATGTTCGTCGACCGCTCCTCCAACCCCGAGGGCGACATCGTCCTGGCGGCGCTGCGCCGCGGGAACCTCCTCATCCTCATCCAGCCGCCGCGCGGCTTCGGCGAGAACCCGATCGCGATCTACCACGACCCGGACCTCCCGCCGTCCCACCACTACCTGGCCGCGTACCGCTGGATCCAGGCGCGCACCGAGGACGGCGGTTTCGGGGCCGACGCGATGATCCACCTGGGCAAGCACGGCAACCTCGAGTGGCTCCCGGGCAAGAACGCCGGCCTGTCCGCCTCCTGTGCGCCCGACGCGGCCCTCGGCGACCTTCCCCTCATCTACCCGTTCCTGGTCAACGACCCGGGCGAGGGCACCCAGGCCAAGCGCCGCGTCCACGCGACGCTCGTCGACCACCTCGTCCCGCCGATGGCGCGCGCGGAGTCGTACGGCGACATCGCCCGCCTGGAACAGCACCTCGACGAGTACGCGCAGATCTCCGCGATGGACCCGGCCAAACTCCCGGCGATCCGCGCCCAGATCTGGACCCTGATCCAGGCCGCGAAGCTCGACCACGACCTGGGCCTGGCCGAACGCCCCGACGACGACGGCTTCGACGACTTCCTCCTGCACGTCGACGGCTGGCTGTGCGAGGTCAAGGACGCCCAGATCCGCGACGGCCTGCACGTCCTGGGCGGCGCCCCGACCGGCGAGTCCCGCGTCAACCTGGTCCTCGCCATCCTGCGCGCCCGGCAGATCTGGGGCGGTACGACGGCCCTTCCGGGCCTGCGCGAGGCCCTGGGCCTCGACGAGTCGGCGGCCACCCGTACCTCGGCGGACGCCGTCGAGGAGCGGGCCCGCGCCCTGGTCCAGGCGATGGAGGACGCGAACTGGTCCCTGGACGCCGTGGAGGCGGTCGCGGCCGGCCACTCCCCGGAGGTCGCGGCGGTCCTGTCCTTCGCGGCCCGCGAGGTGGTCCCGCGGCTGGCCGGCACCACGGACGAGATCGCGCACGTCGTCGCGGCCCTGGACGGCTCGTTCATTCCGGCGGGCCCTTCCGGCTCCCCGCTCCGCGGCCTGGTCAACGTCCTTCCGACGGGCCGCAACTTCTACTCGGTGGACCCCAAGGCCGTCCCCTCCCGCCTCGCGTGGGAGACGGGCCAGGCGCTGGCGGAGTCCCTCCTCACCCGCTACCGCACGGACAACGGCGAGTGGCCGGCCTCTGTGGGCCTCTCCCTCTGGGGCACGAGCGCGATGCGCACGGCGGGCGACGACGTGGCGGAAGCCCTCTCCCTGCTCGGCATCCGCCCGGTGTGGGACGAGGCCTCGCGCCGCGTGACCGGCCTGGAACCCATCCCCCTCGCCGAACTCGGCCGCCCCCGCATCGACGTCACCTTGCGCATCTCGGGCTTCTTCCGCGACGCGTTCCCGCACGTCATCGGACTCCTGGACGACGCGGTCCGGCTGGCGGCGTCCCTGGACGAGCCGGCCGGCGACAACTTCGTCCGCGCCCACGCCCAGGCTGACCTGGCCGTCCACGGTGACGAACGCCGCGCCACGACCCGTATCTTCGGCTCGCGCCCCGGCACGTACGGCGCCGGCATCCTCCAGCTGATCGACTCCCGCGACTGGCGTACGGACGCCGACCTCGCGGAGGTCTACACGGTCTGGGGCGGTTACGCGTACGGCCGCGGTCTGGAGGGCCGCCCGGCCCGCGACGAGATGGAAACGGCTTACAAGCGCATCACGGTGGCCGCGAAGAACACGGACACCCGCGAGCACGACATCGCCGACTCGGACGACTACTTCCAGTACCACGGCGGCATGGTGGCCACCGTCCGCGCCCTGCGCGGCACGGCCCCCGAGGCGTACATCGGAGACTCCACCCGCCCGGAAACGGTCAAGACCCGCACCCTGGTCGAGGAGACCTCGCGCGTCTTCCGCGCCCGCGTCGTGAACCCCAAGTGGATCGAGGCGATGCGCCGCCACGGCTACAAGGGCGCCTTCGAGCTCGCGGCCACGGTCGACTACCTCTTCGGCTACGACGCCACGACGGGCGTGGTCGCGGACTGGATGTACGACAAGCTCACGGAGACGTACGTCCTGGACCCGGAGAACCGCGCCTTCCTCGAGGAGGCCAACCCCTGGGCCCTGCACGGCATCGCGGAACGCCTCCTGGAGGCCGAGTCCCGCGGCATGTGGGAGAAGCCGGACCCCCAGATCCTCGAATCCCTCCGCCAGGTCTACCTGGACACGGAAGGCAACCTGGAGGGCGAAGCGGAGTAACCGTCGGAGCCCCCCGGCCGCCGTGGCGGCCGGGGGGCTCCCGGTGTCGGAGGGTCTTCGGCGGATCGGCTCAGCCGAGGACCACCGGTGTCGTGTCGATGCCGCCGGCAGTACCGCGGAACAACACGGGCCGGCCGTCGGCGGCAACGGCCCAGAGGTCGGTCACCCCGTCGCCCGTGAGGTCTCCGGCGGAGCCGAGGAAGGGATAGTCCGCGCGGGCGATGCCCGAGGCGATCTCGGCCCGGGCGGAGCCCCAAGAGGCCGGCGCGAGCGTGCCGTCGGCGCCCTTGGCTCCCGAGACGGCGAAGAGGCCGCCGGTGGCGTCCTCACGCAGCCAGAGGTCGGCCGCGCCGTCACCGTTCACATCACCCGGGGCGACCACGGTGACCGATGCCCAGCCGGTCCCGCCGACCAGGACGGGTGCGGTGTTGTCCAGGTAGGGGAAGCCGCCGGAGTACAGCCAGAGTTCCGCTCCCCGCTTGACGAGCAGGTCGGGGCCGCCGTCACCGTCGACATCGCCGGCGGCGGCGATCTGGTCGGCGTCGTACCAGTGGTCGTCGCCGGTCTCGCAGCCCAGCTCCGGGTCCCTGACCGGGCAGCCCACGTTCAGCTGGAACCGGTCGGCCTCGTTGACCGCGCCCAGTCCGCCGTTGGGGTAAGCCCACAGCAGCTTGGTCCGCGTGACGTCGTTGTACTCCAGTACCACCAGATCGTTGGAGCCCTCGCCGGTCCAGTCGCCGCTGGCGACGACCTGCGCTCCGGCCGCGACGGTGAGGCCGCCGTCGACGGGGGCCGCGAACGTCCCGTCGCCCTTGCCGGCGCGGAACTGGAGGCGGCCGGCCGGGTCGACGGTCCACAGGTCGCGGTGGCCGTCACCGTTGAGGTCTCCGGCCGCGTCCGGAGCCGTGCTGCCGTTGGCGAAGAAGGAGTAGGTGGCGGTGTCCGAGACGTTGCCCGCCTTGTCCACGCTCTGCGCGCGCACGGAATGCGGGCCGGCGGTCGGCGGTACGAGCGTCACGCCGGAGCCGGGCACGACCGAAACCCGGCGGGCATCCCAGTCGGTCCAGTACACGATCTCGGAGACGTCTTCGACCCCGCCGGCGGTGAAGGTGAAGGTGCCGGGGGTCCGGGCGGTGCCGGTCTGCTCGGGCACACCCTTCGACGCGTCCGGGAACTGCACCGAGCTGATCGCGGGCGGCACCTGCGGCCGCGTCCGATCGACGGAGAAGGCACAGGTCGCGGACCAGGCGGAGGCCTGCCCCGCGGCGTTCGCACCGCGCACGTTCCAGGTGTAGTCACCACCGGGCAGGTCGGCGTCCGGCACCGACCAGGTCGCGGCCCGGCCCGCGAGCGCCGGGACCGACTGGGTCAGGGCAGGGGTGCTCTGACCCGCGCGGAAGACCTGGAACTGGGCAGTGAGCCCGTCCGTTTCCGGCCCCTCCACGGTGGCGAAGAGACTCACCTGCGTGTTGCCGATGAGTCCGCCGGTGCACGCGGTGGCCGGGGAGGTTCCCGGGTTCGCGACCGTCAGCGCCGCCACGGTCTTCGGGGGCTTCTTGGACGTCCGGCTCGAGACCTGCGCGCCGCCGAACGTCTCCCCCGCGTTCGCGACACCGGCCGTGGCCCCCGACGCGGCGGCCGTGGGCGCCAGCGCGATGACCGCCGAGGCGGCCAGCGCTCCGGCCACCCCGCGCGCGGCGGCTCTTCTTATCGACATGCACACTCCCCTCATGTGATCAACAACCAGACCCTAGAGCACATGTCCGACCCGCCCCAGGCAATAAACGCGCAGCCCACCGCACGGCCGACGCACCCGCCGGCGGGCCCGCGCAATCCCTCGAAGGGGGGCATCGACACCTGCGGGTGATTCGAACGCCGCGCTTCTCAGCGGCCCCGGCCGAGCAGGACATCCGTGCGAGCCTTCGCTCCCCGCGCCCCGTGACGCCGCTCTGAGCAGCCACGTTCTTGCGTCGTCAGTTCGCGGCCGCGGCACCTCGGGAGGAATCTTGCGATTCGTGCACGTTCATGTGGCGTTCGACCCGGCAGTGGGCGGGGGTGGCCGCGGATGAGTCTGCGCATCAGGCTCCTCAAGCGGCCCGCACCCGCCGAGCCGGCCGTTTCCGAGAGTGAGCGGCGCCTGTTCGGCGGGCCCCTGCGGTACGACGCCGGCTGGTCCAACCACGACTACGCCCGGCTCGAGAGCCGGCTCCTGACCACCCTGCGCTCCATGCCCCGGATGGCCGGCGGGACGCTGCGGCTCGCCTGGGACACCGACCGGCGGGCCCTGCTCACCGTCGCCTTCGCCGAGGCCGGGCAGGGGGTCACCTCCGCCGTCGGGCTGCTCGTCCTGAGCCGGGTGCTGCGTACGCTGCTGGGCGCGGGCAGTGCCGCCGACCGGCTGCACGCCGCCCTGCCCGCCCTCGCCGCGGGCGCGCTGGTCGCCGTACTGGGTGCCGTACTGGCCTCGTGGTCCACGTCGGCCGCCGGCCGGCTGGAGCCCAAGGTGGAGCGGGCCGCGCACGAGCAGTACCTGAAGGCGGCCGTCGAGGTGGAGCTCGAGGCCATCGAGGACGGGGAGTTCCGGCGGCTGCTCGACAGCGCCCAGTGGGGTCCGCCGTCGGCCCGCCGGACCGTCGGGGCCTGCGTGGCCACCCTCGGCGGGCTGATCTCCCTGGTCGCCACCGCCGGGGTGCTCACCGTGCTGCACCCGCTGCTGCTGCCCATGCTGCTGCTGATCGCCGCCCCGCGCGGCTGGGGCGCGATGCGGGTGGCCCAGCGCCGCTACCTCTCCATGATCACCTGGGTGGAGCACGTCCGCGCCGCCCGGCTCATCGGGCAGCTGCTGATCTCCCGTACGTCGGCCCCCGAGGTACGGGTGCACGGAGTCGGGCGCTACCTCCTCGGCCACTACCGCAACATGGCCGAACACGCCGAGGGCGAGGCCACCCGCCTCGCCAAGGACAAGGCGGCCACCGAACTGCTCGCCGCCGCGCTCTCCGGCGTCGCGGCCCTCGTCACCTACGCGGCGATGGGCGTGCTCATCGTCACCGGCCGGATGGACCTGGCCGTGGCCGGCACCGCCGTGATCGCGGTGCGCGCCGGCTCGGCCGGGCTCGGCGCGCTCGTCGCCACCACCAACACCCTGCACGAGGAGTCCCTGTACGTGCGGGACTTGGAGCGGTTCGTCGCCGAGGCCGGCCGTCGCGCCGTCCCGGCGGGCGGAGCGCCCCTGCCCGAACGGCTCGGCACGCTGAGGCTCGAGGACGTCTCCTTCAGCTATCCGGACCGCGAGGAGCCCGCCCTGAGGGGCGTCTCGCTCACCATCGAGGCGGGCACCGTCGTCGCCCTGGTCGGCGAGAACGGCTCCGGCAAGAGCACCCTCGTCAAACTCCTCGCCGGCCTGCACCTGCCCGACGCCGGTTCGCTGACCTGGGACGGGGTGGACGTCCGGGAGGCCGACCGGGAGCAGGTCTTCGACCGGGTCTCGCTGCTCACCCAGGACTTCGAGCGCTGGCCGGTGACCGCCTGTACCAACATCGCCATCGGCCGGGCGGGCGGCCGGGGCGGGGACGGGTCCCCGGACCAGGCCGCCGACGTGGTGGCCGCGGCCCGGTACGCGGGCGCCGACCAGATCGTGGCGAAGCTCCCGCACGGCTACGAGACGCTGCTCGCCCGGATGTTCCGGGGTGCCTCGGAGCTGTCCGGCGGCCAGTGGCAGAAGTTCGGGCTGGCCCGCACCCGCTTCCGGGACGCCCGCGTCCTCGTCGTGGACGAGCCCACCTCGGCGCTGGACCCGGAGTCGGAGATCGCCGCCTTCGACCGCATCCGCGGCCTGGCCGGGCCGCAGCGCGCGGTCGTCCTGGTCACCCACCGGATGTCGGGGGTGCGGTACGCCGACGTCATCTACGTGCTGCACGAGGGCCGGCTCGTCGAACGGGGCAGCCACGAGGAGCTGCTGGCCCTGGGCGGCCGCTACGCCGCCATGTTCCGGATCCAGGCCGACCAGTACGGCGACCAGCCCGGTCAGGCAGACGCGGCTCCTATCCCCTGCCAGGCCACCGCGCCGCTGAACGACCCGTCCGTCACCTGAAGCAGTGAACTCCCCCTTATCCCGAGGCCACCACGGGTAGGGCACTGCTGATCTCGTGCGGGGGCCGGGCCCCACCGGCCCCCGCACCCATGGACGAAAGGCCGACCCTGCCGTGACGCAGCCGTTTCAACTGCCGGATTTCTATGTGCCTTATCCGGCGCGACTGAACCCCCACCTGGAGGCCGCGAGGGTCCACACCAAGCAATGGGCGCGCGCACTCGGGATGCTGGAAGGTTCCGGCGTCTGGGAGGAGAGCGACCTCGACTCGCACGACTACGCGCTGCTGTGCTCGTACACCCACCCCGACTGCGACAGCGAGGCGCTGTCCCTGGTCACGGACTGGTACGTCTGGGTGTTCTTCTTCGACGACCACTTCCTGGAGATGTACAAGCGCTCGCAGGACCGCGACGGCGCCAAGGAGTACCTCGACAAGCTCGCCGCCTTCATGCCGATGGATCTGGCCGACGGCTTCCCCGAGCCCACCAACCCGGTGGAGGCGGGCCTCGCCGACCTCTGGCGGCGTACCGTTCCCGCCATGTCCGCGGACTGGAGGGAACGGTTCTCCGTCTCCACGAAGAACCTCCTCAACGAGTCCATGTGGGAACTGGCCAACATCAACATCGGGCGCGTCGCCAACCCCCTCGAATACATCGAGATGCGCCGCAAGGTCGGCGGCGCCCCCTGGTCCGCCGGCCTGATCGAGTACGTCTCCGCCGAGGTCCCGGCCCGCGTGGCGCACTCGCGGCCGCTCGGCGTGCTCCGCGACGCCTTCTCCGACGCCGTGCACCTCAGGAACGACATCTTCTCCTACCAGCGCGAGGTCGCCGACGAGGGTGAACTCTCCAATGCCATCCTGGTGTTGGAGACCTTCCTCGGCTGCACCACCCAGGAGGCCGCCGAGGCCTCCAACGACCTGCTCACCTCGCGCCTCCAGCAGTTCGAGCAGACCGCGCTCGCCGAACTCCCCCAGCTCTTCGCGGACTTCGCCCTGAACCCGGCGGAGATCGCCGCCGTCCTCGCCTACGCCAAGGGCCTGCAGGACTGGCAGTCGGGCGGCCACGAGTGGCACATGGTCTCCAGCCGCTACATGAACAAGGAGGCCCGGGCCACCGCCCCGCTCACCCTGCCCTTCCTGCCGTCCGGGCTCGGCACCGCCGCGCTCGAGCTGCGGTCCGTCTTCACCCAGCGCTCGATGGACCTGCGCCGGCGCTCCTTCACGCACGTCCCGTTCGAGAAGACCGGGCCTTCCGTCATTCCCGACATCTACATGCCGCACCGGCTGAGCCTCAGCCCGCACCTGGCGTACGCGCGCGAGGAATCGGTGGCGTGGTCCAAGCGGATGGGCCTGCTCGACCCGCAGCCGGGCGACCCGGGCTCGGCCATCTGGACCGAAGCCAAGCTGCGGGGTTACGACTTCGCGGTCTGCTCGGCCGGACTCGACCCGGACGCCACCCCCGAGGAGCTGGCCCTCAACGCCTGCTGGCTGACCTGGGGCACCTACGGGGACGACTACTACCCGGTGGTGTTCGCGCAGGCCAAGAACCTGGCGGCGGCCAAGGCCACCACGGCGCGGCTCGTCTCGATGATCCCCGTCGACCACGCGGAGCAGGCGGAGCCGGCGACGGCGATGGAGCGCGCGCTGGCCGACCTCTGGGTGCGCACCAGCGCCGGCATGTCCACCGCGCAGCGCACCGAGTTCCGGGCCACGCTGGTGGACATGCTGGAGAGCTGGCTGTGGGAGGTGGACAACCAGATCCAGAACCGCATCCCGGACCCGGTGGACTACGCGGAGATGCGCCGCCGCACCTTCGGCACCTACCTCACGATGTACCTGTGCCGGCTGGGGCACCAGGGACGGGGCGTTCCGGAGGAGATCTACGCCTCGGGGACGATCCGGTCGCTGGAGAACGCCGTCGCCGACGCCGCCTGCCTGATCAACGACATCTACTCGTACCAGAAGGAGGTGGAGTTCGAGGGCGAGGTCCACAACTACGTCCTGGTCACCCGGAACTTCTTCGACATCGGTTACCCGGAGGCACTGCACATCTGCCATGCGCTGATGACGCAGCGCACGGAGGAGTTCGAGCACATCGTCGCGCACCAGCTGCCGCTGCTCTACGAGGACTGGAAGCTCGACGAGGAGGCCCGCGCCGCCCTGGACGCGTACGTCGGCGAGCTGAAGGACTGGCACGCCGGGGTCCTGAACTGGCATCAGAGCATCGCCCGTTACCGTCCGCAGGACCTGCACGGGCTCCCCGACGCGCTGTCCACCGGCGTCCTGGACTCCGGCTTCGGGATGTCGGCGGCCCGCATCTCCCTGCCCGCCTGAGGCGGCCCGCCTGAAGCGCGGGGGGTGGGGGGCCGGACGGACCGCCCCGACCCCACCCCCGACCCCACCCCCCACCCCCCACCCTCCCCCGCGCGTCAGAACTCGTCGCTCGTGTGCGGCAGCAGGTCGGTCCGCAGGGCCGCGTCCAGCGCCGCCGCCGCGCCGGGCGCGTGCTCGGCGACCAGCCCGGCGGCGACCAGCTCGACGACCCGGGTGCCGCCCAGGTAGCAGGCGGCCAGCTCCCGGACGTCCAGGGTCAGGTCCGGTGCCGCGCGGGCGGGCTCGTACGCGGCCCCGTCCGGCCCGGCCTTCAGCCGGTACCGCCCGGCGTTCGCGGGCAGCCGCACGTCGGTCAGCTCCAGCACCAGTTCCACCGGCGCGGCCCAGGACCGCTCGGTGAGCGCCGCCCGTACGTCGACCAGGCGCAGCCAGAGCGCCGGGAACTGGGCGGTGACCCGCACCTGGTCCCGGTCGGCGGCGAAGTGCAGCAGCGGGTCGTCGGCCGGACGGCCCCACGCGGTGACCCGGCCGGTGAGGTCGAGGGCGGCGAGGCACTCCCACAGGGCGGCGGCGACGGCCGGGGTCCGGGCCTCCAGCTCCTCCACGCGGACCAGGCCCGGGGTGCGGACGGGTCCGCTGTCGTCCTCCGGCTTGGTGCGGTAGAGCACGTAGCCGGCGATCGGCTCCCCGGGGTCGCCCAGGACGATGATCCGGGGCGGGCTCAACTCCTCGTCCTCCTCGTCCTGTTCGGCCAGCCATTCCTGCGTCCAGCGCTCGGGGCTGCGGGTCGGCCGGCCGGCCCGCACGGCGCGGGCCGCCTCGTGGAAGGGCCCGATGACGGTGAGCGCCTCGTCGGGGGCGACGAGGCGCAGCGGACGCCGGTCCGCGACGATGCGCAGCGGCAGGGGCCGGGTGGAGTCGATCTCGATGGTGACGCCGGTGGTGGCCCCGCCGTAGCCGAAGCGGCCGTAGATCGCGGCTTCGGAGGCCCACAGGGCGGCGAGGGGGCTGTCGGCGGCCGAGGCGCGCCGCAGCTGCTCGGCCATGAGCGCGGTGAGTACGCCCCGGCGGCGGTGGGTGGGGGCGACGGAGACGAAGGTGAGCCCGGGGCAGCGCAGGTCTGCCCCGGGCACCGAGAGCCGGAAGTCGTGTGCGGCCATGAAGCCGACCAGGGTGTCGCCGTCGTAGGCGCCGATCCGGCTGCAGCGTTCCAGCAGCGCGTGATGCCGTTCGCGGCCCTCCTTCTCGGGCCGGTCGTTGAAGACCAGGTACGCGAGCTCCAGAGCACGGTCGATGTCGGCTTCGGGTACCTCGCGGATGTCCACCATGATCACGAGACTAATCGGTCACGGGGGGACCGGTCACCTCATAGTGGCCGGATCTGCGCGTTTGGCCAGGTGCTGCTGCGGGCGCTCGGATCCGCGGTGTCCGCCTGGCCGCGCCCGCCTCACCCGGTGGCGGGGCCCGTCCAGCCCGCCGGGACGTGTCCGATACGGACGCGCTGCGGGTGGTCGCCGACGGGCACGGACACCCGCTTGGCGCCGGTGGCGAAGTCGATGGCCGTCACCCGGTCCGAACCGCTCTCGGAGATCACGCAGGCCGTGCCGTCGCCGTCGACGGTGGCCCAGTACGGCTTGTCGGCGGGCACCAGCGGCCCCTCGGTGAGGGTGGCCCGGTCCACGACGGTCGCGTAGTCGTCCATGGTTCCGGCGATGCAGAGCTTGGTCCCGTCCGGGCTCATGGACATGCCGTGGTGGCGGGAGTCGTTGACCCACTTGGTGCGGTCGGTGCCGGTGGCCGGGTTCTCGGGGAGGGTCTTGAGGCGGGTGATGCGGTCGGTGGCCACGTCGTACTCCAGGAAGCCGTTGAAGAACGACACCTGGAAGTAGAGCTTCGACTCGTCGGTACTGAAGGAGACGGGGCGTACGGCGTCGGACAGGTCCGGGCGGCCGAAGGCGTCGAGCCGCTCGCGCATGTCGATCACCTTGACCGTGCGGAAGGTCTGCGCGTCCACGACGGTGATCTTCCGGTCGCCCTTCGTCCAGTCCAGCCAGGGGGCGTCGAGGGCGGAGGTCACGTCGCCGATGGAGCTGTTCCACAGGTAGCGGCCGCCGTCGGTGAAGCTGTTCTCGTGGGGCTTGTCGCCGGTGGCGAAGGAGCCGACCTGCCGGCCCGTGGCGATGTCGAGGACGTGCACGGTGTTGGCGGTGGAGGCCGATACCGCGATCCGGGTCCCGTCGGGCGAGACGGCCATGTGGTCGGCGCGGTAACCGGACACGGGGAAGCGCCAGTTGATCCGCCCGGTCCGTACGTCGATGGAGACGACGTCGGCGAAGCTGGGCCGGGAGGCGACGACGGCCGAGCCGTCGGGGGTGGTGTACATGTCGTCCACGAACTGGTCGTGGCCCTCGCCGGCGGTGGCCCGGATGCCGAGGAAGAATCCGAGCTTGACGGGGTTGAGGTAGATCTCCCGGAGCCGCTCCTCCTTGTCGGGTATGACGTTGATCCGGCCGACCTTGGCGAGATCGCCGGTGGAGGCGAGGACGTCGGCGGTCCCCTCCCAGTTGTTCCCGACGAAGAGCACCTCGCGCAGGCCGCCGTCACCGGGGGCGGCCGCGGCGGGCGCGCCGGGCGCGAGGGAGGACAGCAGGGTGGCCGCGGCGAGCGCGCCGAGGGTGCGGAGGGTACGTGACATCCGTTCAACTCCGGTGGGGGGAAGGGATGGAGAAGGTGCCTCCTGTTACCGGCCGGTAAAATAGGCGGTACGCGAAAAGGGCGCAACCCCTTGGGGGTCGCGCCCTTCTTCACGTACGCGGTTCAGCTCTTCAAGCGACGGAACCGATCCTGCCTATCACGGTGTTCGAGACGCCCTGCGGATCGGGGTGGATCGGGATGTGCGCTCCGGTCAGCGCCACGCCGCTGCCGCCGCGGCGGTTGGCGACGATCTCGGCGGCGATGGACAGCGCGGTCTCCTCCGGGGAGCGGGCGCCGAGGTCCAGGCCGATCGGGGAGCGCAGCCGGGCCAGTTCGAGCTCGCTCACGCCGACCTCGCGGAGCCGCTTGTTGCGGTCCTCGTGGGTGCGGCGGGAGCCCATGGCGCCGACGTAGGCGACGGGAAGCCTGAGGGCCAGTTCGAGGAGCGGGACGTCGAACTTGGCGTCGTGGGTGAGCACGCACAGCACGGTGCGGCCGTCCACCGAGCCGTCCGCGGACTGCGCCTCCAGGTAGCGGTGCGGCCAGTCGACGACGATCTCGTCCGCCTCGGGGAAGCGGGTCTTCGTCGCGAAGACCGGCCGCGCGTCGCAGACGGTGACCCGGTAGCCGAGGAACTTGCCGATGCGCACGAGGGCGGAGGCGAAGTCGATGGCACCGAAGACGATCATCCGCGGGGGCGGGACGCTGGATTCGACCAGCACCGTGAGCGGCTCTCCGCAGAGCCGGCCGTCGGCCCCGATCTCCAGCACGCCGGTCCGGCCGGCGTCCAGCATGGCGCGGGCCTCTTCGGCGACGGCGCGGTCCAGTTCGGGGTGTCCGCCGAGGGCGCCTTCGGCGCCGGGGGTGGAGTCGGGCTGCTGCGGCGCGCGGAGCGTGCCCTCGTACGAGCCGTCCGGGCGGATCAGGAGCGCTCCGCCGGTCAGGTCCGCGGGGCCCTCGGCGATACGGGCGACCGCCGCCGCCTCCCCACGGGCGGCGGCGGCCAGACCGGCCGCGAAGACCTCCCGTACGGGAGAGCCCACCGGGACCGGGGTCACCAGGATGTCGATGATTCCGCCGCAGGTCAGACCCACGGCGAAGGCATCGTCGTCGCTGTATCCGAAGCGCTCGCGGACGGACTCGCCGTCCTCCAGCGCCTGTCGGCACAGCTCGTACACCGCGCCCTCCACGCATCCACCGGATACCGAGCCGATGGCCGTGCCCTCGCCGTCGACGGCGAGCGCGGCCCCGGGCTGCCGGGGCGCGCTCCCGCCGACCGCCACCACGGTGGCGACGGCGAAGTCACGTCCCTGCTCGACCCACCGGTTCAGTTCTTCGGCGATGTCCAGCATGGGGGCCTCCTCGGCGAGGTTCGATTTCCAGTATCGGATACGTGAAGAGCGCGGTTCTCGGTGCGGATGGAGCCGTCCCGATCGAGCTGTACCGGTCGAGCCGTGGCGGCCGAGCCGTACGGATCGGCCGCGGCCCGGGTCAGCCGACCCCGAGCCAGCCCTCGATCGGGTGGAGCGCGAAGAAGACCAGGAAGATTCCGGTCAGCGCCCACATGAAGCCGCCGATCTCACGGGCCTTGCCCTGAGCGATCTTGATGGCGACGTAGGAGATGACACCCGCGGCGACACCGGCGGTGATCGAGTAGGTGAAGGGCATGATCACGACGGTCAGGAAGACCGGGATCGCGGTCGAGCTGTCGGCCCAGTCCACGTGGCGGGCGTTCTGCATCATCATGGCGCCGATGACGACCAGGGCCGCGGAGGCGACCTCACCCGGGACGATCTGCGTGATCGGGGTGAAGAAGAGGCAGGCGGCGAAGAACAGGCCGGTCACGACGGAGGCGAGGCCTGTGCGGGCCCCCTCACCGACGCCGGTCGCGGACTCGACGAACACGGTCTGGCCGGAGCCGCCCGAGACGCCACCGATGGCGCCACCGGCGCCGTCGATGAACAGGGCCTTGGACAGGCCCGGCATGCGGCCCTTGTCGTCGGCGAGCTTGGCCTCGGTGCCGACGCCGATGATGGTGGCCATCGCGTCGAAGAAGCCGGCGAGCACCAGGGTGAAGACGATCATGCCGACGGTCATGTAGCCGACGTCGCCCCAGCCGCCGAAGGAGACGTCGCCGAAGAGCGAGAAGTCCGGCATCGAGACCGCGGAGCCGCTGAGCTCCGGCGGGCCGTTCTTCCAGGCCTTCGGGTCGATGTCCACGATGGCGTTGAGGATCGCGGCGAGGATCGTGCCGCCGACGATGCCGATCAGGATCGCGCCGGGGACCTTGCGGGCCTGGAGCATGAAGATGGCGATCAGGGTGATGGCGAAGAGCAGCACGGGCCAGCCGGACAGCTCACCGGTCGCACCGAGCTGGACGGGGGGCATGAACTCCCCGCCGTTGCCGACGAACCCGGCCTTCACGAAGCCGATCAGGGCGACGAACAGGCCGATGCCCATGGTGATGGCGTGCTTGAGCGCAAGGGGGATCGCGTTCATGATCATCTCGCGGAGGCCGGTGACGACCAGGAGACAGATCACGACGCCGTAGACCACGCACATGCCCATGGCCTGCGGCCAGGTCATCTGCGGGGCCACTTGCGAGGCCAGCACGCCGGAGACGGACAGGCCGGCGGCGAGGGCCAGCGGCACCTTGCCGACGAAGCCCATGAGGAGCGTGGTGACGGCCGCCGCGAAGGCGGTGGCGGTGATGATCGCGGATGCGTCCATCACGGTGCCGGCGGCGTCCTTGCCCGACAGGAGCAGGGGGTTGAGCAAGAGGATGTACGCCATCGCCATGAAGGTCGTGATACCGCCACGCACTTCATTGCCGACGTTGGACCCTCTATGGGTTATGTGAAAGTAGCGATCGAGCCAAGAACGCCCGGCGGGGGTGCGAGAGCCGTCGCCGGCCTCTTCCGCGGTGGTCTTGGGCTCCACAGACGACTGGGTCATGGTGCCTAACTCCCAAGGTTCAAAGGGGCACCCGCATGAAGATTGGAGACGCGGGATTTGGGAAACTGCGTTGGCTGCACGACCCGGGGTGACGGCCCGAGGCGACGCGAAGGTGCACTGCGTGTACTGCGGGTAGTGCGGGGGTGACCGCTGGTACTACGTGGGGGTTCTTGCAGGGGTACTGCCGGGCGAAGCGGACCGCGAGCGGTGCGGTACTTCGAGTACTCCGGGCGGCGCGGTGTGAAGTGTGACGTTCCCATGTCGCACCGCCCGGAGAGTGTGAGGGGGTCCGGGGGGCTCGCGGCCCCCCGACCCCACCCTCCCCAAGGGTCCCCGTAAAGGACTCCCGAAAGAGCAGGGTCTTTTTTGGCCCCCAAACCGTCTCCCTCCCGATCGCCCCCAAGGAAG